>NZ_BAAHXI010000002.1:0-122155 GCF_054656955.1 Deferrisoma palaeochoriense | reverse complement strand
TGTCTGTTTGAACGCAAATTGGTATGAGACGAGGTGAAAGGGACTCATGTTCGCGCCGCCCATCGAACGGGTGTTGAGGGAACTCCAGAAACTCCCGGGGGTCGGGGAGAAGACCGCCACGCGGTTCGTGCTCCACCTCCTCAAGGCGCCGAAGGCCGATGTGGAGGCGCTGGCCCGCGCCCTGGTGGACCTGCGGGAGAAGATCCGGCCGTGTTCCGTGTGTTTCCAGGTGACCGACGCCGATCCCTGCGCGATCTGTAGTTCCCCGCGCCGCGACCGTCGGGTGGTGTGCGTGGTGGAGGACCAGGCGGCGCTCCTCGCGATCGAGCGCACCCGGAGCTACTTCGGGCTGTACCACGTCCTGGGGGGGCATCTGTCGCCCATGGAGGGGGTGGGGCCGGAGGACCTGCGGGTCCGGGAGCTCGTGGACCGGGTCCGCGGGGGGGAGGTGGAGGAGGTCATCGTGGCGACGAACCCCCACGTGGAGGGGGAGGCCACGGCGCTCTACCTGAAGAAGCTCCTCGACCCCCTGGGGGTCAAGGTGACCCGGATCGCCCGGGGCGTGCCCCTGGGGGGCGACCTGGAGTACATCGACGCCCTCACCCTGGGCCGGGCCCTGGAAGGACGGAGTTCGCTGTGATGGTGGTGCGGGGCGTCTGGCGCACCGCCGAGGGGAAGCCCTTTTTCGCCAACCTCAAGGTGATGCGGGCCGTACTGCGACGCCTGGAGGAGGCGCTCGGCCCCGGGGGAGGGGTGCGGGCCTGGGCGTTCCTGGACGACCGGTTCGGGTTTGTGGCGGAGGGGCCCGACACCCTCCCCGAACTCCTGGCGGAGGCCCGGCGCCGGGCCGATGAGGCGTTCAAGGCCGAGAACCGGGAGCCCCTGTGGGCCCCGGGCCCCGTGGGGGAACCGGTCTCCCCAGGGGATCCCGATCCCGCCGCGGACCTCGCCCGCTGGCCCGTAGATGCCGGGCTCGCCGAAACGCCGGAGGACTACCCCTGGTGCGGGGGCGGGTGGCTCATTCGATAGGGGAGGCCGCCTCCGGCGCCTTGGGCCGGATCGCCCCCTGGGGGCAGACCTGCACGCACAGGCCGCACTCCACGCACAGTTGCTCGTCCACCCGGGCCCGGCCGTCGGGCCCCCGCACCAGGGCGGGGCACTCGAACCAGGTGGTGCAGTAGCCGCATCCCACGCACGACTCCGTGCGGGGCATGGTGATCGCGCCCCGGGGGCACTCCACCTGGCACAGCCGGCACAGGGTGCATTTCGCCTCGTCCACCCGGTAGGCGTCGCCATCCCGGGAGATCGCCCCGAAGGGGCAGGCCTCCAGGCACCGGTCGCACCGGGTGCAGACCCCGCAGTGAAAGCACCGCTCCCGGGCCTCCCGGGCGGCCCGCTCGGCCGGAAGGCCCCGGTCCACCTCGGCGAACCCCCAGATCGCCTCGTCGGGCGGGAGCCGGCGCATCCGCGCCGGGGGGGCGTCGGCGAAATACCGCCGTTGGATCATCCGCAACGGCGGAACCGCCTGGGCGCGGCCGGCCCTCGGGCCGGCGGGGTCCGCCCAGGCCTCCACGCTCACCCCCGGCCCCCGGGCCACCCGCAGGGTCTTTCCGTCCAAGGGCTCGCACAGAAGGTCGGCGTGGATCGCCAGGGCCGCCCGTTTGCCGGCGTTCACGGCGTGGGCCACGGTGCCCTCGGCCCCGGGGCGGGCGTCGCCGGCCACGTAGAGCCCCGGAACCCCGGTGCGACCCCAGGGGTCCGGCGCGAGGTCCGGCGGGGCGCCCTCGGGCAGCGCCGGCTCCATCCCCACCGCCACGATCACCGCATCCACCTCGGCCCAGAACTCGGCCGGCTGTCCCTCGGCCTGGGGCGAGAGCCCGAAGGGCCGCTCCGCATCGGCCCGGGTGTTCCGGAACCGCACCGAGAGGGGCCGGCTCCGGCCCGGCGAGATGGCCTCGGGCGCCGCGTGAAACCGGAAGAAGATCCCTTCGGCCCGGGCGGCCTCCACCTCCTCGGGAATCGCCCGCATCCGCTCGGGTGCCCGCCGGTAGTACACGGTGACCTCAGCCCCGAGCCGCCGGGCCGACCGGGCGGCGTCGATGGCGGTGTTTCCGCCCCCGATCACCGCCACCCGGCGTCCGACCGCGGGCGCCTCCCCCTCCTTGACCGCCGCCAGGAACGAGAGCCCGGACCACACCCCCTCCCGGTCCTCGCCCGGGATCCCCAGGCGGCGCTCCCGCCCGGCCCCGGTGGCCAGGAGGACCGCGTCGTAGCCCTGGAGTTCGGCCCAGGGCAGGTCCTCGCCGACCCGGATCCCGGTGCGGATCCGCACGCCGAGCCCCGCGACCCGTTCGATCTCGGCCCGCACCACGTCTTTGGGAAGGCGGTATTCGGGAATGGCCCACCGGAGCATGCCCCCGGGCTCGGGGCGGGACTCCAGCACCTCCACCTCGTGGCCCCATCGGGCCAGGTGGTAGGCCGCGGTGAGGCCGGCGGGGCCCGCTCCCACTACGGCCACGCGCCGTCCGGAGGGCTCGACGGACGGGGGTTCGGGGGTCGTGTCGGCCCCCGCGTCGCCGGCCGCCCGCTCGATGGCGTGGACCCGCACGGCGCCGTCGTGCTGGCCCCGGTTACAGGCGGCTTCGCAAAACTGGGGACACACCCGCCCCAGGGTGGCGGGAAAGGGATGCTCCCGCAGCAGCATCGCCGCCGCCTCGTCCCACCGGCCGTCCGCGGCCAGGGCGACGAGCCGCTCCACGTCGTTTCCGGCCGGGCACGCCTCCACGCAGGGGCTCACCTTGTCCTGGTGGCGGGGGCGCCAGGCGGCCTTCCAGTTCCCCTCGGCGTCCCGGGGCAGGGGACCGTGGACCACCTCCACCGGGATCCGGGGCCGGCCCGGTAGCGTCGCCCCGAACCGGGTCACGCAGGGGTACCGGACCACCAGGGCGGCCACGCCCCCCTCGGGATTCCGGGCGTGATCCCAGGCCCGGAACAGTTTGCGCTGGAATCCTTCCGCGTCGAAGGGGTCCGCGTGGTCGATGTACTCCACCCCGCAGCCCCGGATCAGGCCCTCCAGCGAAATCGCCCGGCCGGGGTGGCCGTCGGCCGTGGTCCCGAACTCGGGCGTGGGCTGCATGCCGGTCATGCCGGTGATCTCGTTGTCGAGGACCACGAGGACGAACCGGGCCCCGTTGTACACCGCGTTTTCGAGGGCGGCGGCGCCGGAATGGTAGAAGGTGCTGTCGCCGATGGTGGCCACGATGGGGGGCGGCTCCCCGTCCTGGGTGTGGGCGTGGTAGAAGCCGGCCGCCATGGAGACCGAGGCCCCCATGCAGTGCACCGTGTCCACCGCGCCGAGATTGAGGCCCAGGGTGTAGCAGCCGATGTCCCCGGGGAAGAGCCCCCGGGGAAACGCCCGGCGGATGCCCCAGAAGGCGGCCCGGTGGCCGCAGCCCGGGCACAGCGTGGGACGCCGGATGGGGAGTCCGGCGGCCGGCCCGGGGCCGTCCGCCCTCTCGGGCGGAACCTCGTACCCGGCCTGCGCCAGCGCCGTGCGGAGAACCCCCACCAGCCGCTCGGGGGTGAGTTCCCCCTGGCGGGGCACGTGGCCGGTGAGCCGGCCCCAAACCTCCACGTTCGCCCGGAGGAGGGTCTCCACGGCGGCGTCGGGTTCCTCGACCACGAGCACCCGGTCACAGCCCCCGGCCAGGGTTTCGGCGACCCCCGCGGGCAGGGGGTGGGCCACCGCGAGCTTGACGACCGGGATCCGGTCGGCGACCCCGAGTTGCTCCAAGAGGTCCATCACGTAGCCGTAGGCGATGCCGCTCGCCACGATGGCCAGGGGATGTCGGCCGGGTGGCAGGCCGAGCCGGTTCTCCGGCCAGGAAACCACCTCCCGAGCGATGGCGTCGAGCTTCTCGTTCAGCAACCGGTGGAGTTCGAACCGGGCCCGCGGGGTCGCAGCCCACCGCCGGGGGTTCTTCTCAAACCGGGCCCGGCGGCGCGGCCCCTCCACCGGGCCGCAGGCGATCCGCTGGCTCGAGTGGCAGATCCGCAGCGTCGGCCGGAGGATCACAGGGATCTCGTGGCGCTCCGAAAGCTCGAAGGCCCGGGCGCACAGATCCTTGGCCTCCTGGGCATCGGAGGGGTCGAGCACCGGGAGTTTGGCGAACCGGGCGAACAGCCGGGTGTCCTGCTCGGTCTGGGAGCTGTGGGGGCCGGGATCGTCGGCCACCACGATCACGAGCCCCCCTTTGACCCCGATGTACGCGGCCGAAAGGGCCGGGTCGGCCGCCACGTTGAGCCCCACCTGCTTCATGGCCACCATGGTGCGCTTGCCGGTGTACGCGGCGGCCAGCGCGGTCTCCAGGGCCACCTTCTCGTTGGTGGACCACTCCGCGTAGAGGTCGAGCCCCATCTCCTCCTTGAACCGGACCACGGCCGGCAGGATCTCGGAGCTCGGGGTTCCCGGGTACGAGGTGGCGAACTGGCAGCCCGCCTCCACGATGCCCCGGGCGATCGCCTCGTTGCCCAGAAGGAACCGGTACTCGGTCGCGTGCATGGGGACTCCGTGGGAAAGGCGTGAGGGCAAGGGGGGAGGCCCGGACGGCTGGACCCGTCGCGTCCCCCTAGGCGACAAAGCGGGCCGGTGCCGCGGGGCTCTCGCGGCACCGGCCCGGCGCCGGTTGGCTACGCCGCCTTGGGCGACGGGAACGACTTGATGGCCTCCCAGGCCTTCTGGAGCTCCTCGTCGGGGAGCTGGTATTCCTCGAGCTTCTTCTGGAAGTAGGCGTCGTAGGCCGACATGTCGAAATGCCCGTGGCCCGAGAGGAGGAACAGGATCGTCTTCTCCTTGCCCTCCTCCTTGGCCTTCAGGGCCTCGTTGATGGCGCCCCGAATGGCGTGACTCGACTCGGGCGCCGGCACGATGCCCTCGCAGCGGGCGAACATCACTGCCGCGTCGAAGCACTCCACCTGGTGGAACGCCTCGGCCCGGATCAGGTTGTCCAAAAGGAGTTGGCTCACCAGCGGGGCCATGCCGTGGTACCGGAGCCCGCCGGCGTGGATGCCCGGCGGCACGAAGGTGTGCCCCAGGGTGTGCATGGGCAGAAGCGGGGTCATGCCCACGGTGTCGCCGAAGTCGTAGTGGAAGTGACCCTTGGTCATGGTGGGGCAGGCCGTGGGCTCACACCCGATCACGTCGATTTCGCGGCCGTGGATCTTGTCGTAGAGGAACGGGAAGGTGAGCCCGGCGAAGTTGGACCCGCCGCCGCAGCACCCGAGGATCACGTCGGGGTAGTCGCCGGCGAGTTCCATCTGCTTCTTGGCCTCGAGCCCCACCACGGTCTGGTGCAGGAGCACGTGGTTGAGCACCGAGCCCAAGGCGTACTTGGTGTCCTCCCGGCTCGCCGCGTCCTCCACCGCCTCGGAGATCGCGATGCCCAGGGACCCGGTGCTGTCGGGGTCCTCGGCCAGGATTTTGCGGCCGGCCTCGGTCTCGTTCGAGGGACTCGGGGTCACGCTGGCGCCCCAGGTCTCCATGAGCACCCGGCGGTAGGGCTTCTGCTCGTAGGAGATCTTCACCATGTAGACCTTGGCCTCCAGCCCGAAGAAGTTGCAGGCCAGAGACAGGGCGCTGCCCCACTGGCCGGCGCCGGTCTCGGTGGCGATCCGCTTCACGCCCTCCTTCTTGTTGTAGTACGCCTGGGCCACGCTGGTGTTGGGCTTGTGGCTCCCGGCCGGGCTTACCCCCTCGTACTTGTAGTAGATCTTGGCCGGGGTCCCCAGGGCCTCCTCGAGCCGGCGGGCCCGGTAGAGCGGGGTGGGCCGCCACAGCCGCAGGATCTGGAGCACCTCTTCCGGAATGTCGATCCAGCGCTGGGTGCTCACCTCCTGCTCGATCAGGGCCATGGGAAAGAGCGGGGCCAGGTCGTCGGGCCCCACCGGCTGGCCGGTGCCGGGATGCAGGGGCGGCTTCATGGGGTTCGGCATGTCCGCCGCGATGTTGTACCACTGCCGGGGGATTTCGGACTCGGGGAGGGTGTACTTGATCTGCGACATGCTCCTTCCTCCTTTCCTGGGGTGAGGGTCAACGAAGCCGCTGGAGTTCGTGGGCCACCCGCACCAGGCTCTCGGCCGTGTGGGCGGGGTAGAACGCGTCGACGAACGGGAGCGCCGTGGCCATGCCCCGGCACAGGGGCTGGTAGTCGGGGTCGCCCTTCAGGGGGTTGAGCCAGAGGATCCGCCAGGCCTTCGCCCGCAGCCGGGCCATCTCGCGCCGCAGGAGGTCCGGATCCCCCCGGTCCCAGCCGTCGGAGAACACCACCACCACGAGGCCCCGCCGGGGCCCGGTGGCGTCGAGCACGCGGTTGAGTTCCGCGAGGCACTTCCCGATCAGGGTGCCCCCGGACCAACCCCGCGAGAGTTCGGCCACCCGGGCCACGGCCCGGCCGGCGTCGCGGTCGCGCAGGGGATCGGCCAGATCGAAGAGCCGGGTGGAGAACCCGAACACCCGCACGCCCCGATCGCGCCGGGCGAGCCCGTGGGCCAGGAGCAGGAAGAACCGGTTGTACACGTCCATGGAGCCCGACACGTCGCCCAGAAGCACCAGGTTCCGGCGCCGCAGTCGGGGCTCCCGGCGGGTGAGCCGCACGATCTCCCCGCCGTAGCGGAGGCTCTGGCGAAACACCCGGCGGAACTCGATGGCCCGGCCGCGGAAGGCCGGCCGAAACCGCCGCCCCGGTCGGCTGGAGAGCTTCCCGAGAAGGGCCAGGAACGCGGCGCGGAGTTGGGGTTCCTCCTCGGGGGTGAGATGGCGGAGGTCTTTGCGTAGCAGAAGGTCTCGTTCCGACGCCCCGCCGGTCGCCTCGGAAGGGGGAAGGTCCGGGCCCTCCTCCCCGGCTTCCCCACGGCCGGGGACGGCCGTGGGCACCACGGACGGGGGAGGGGGCTCGCCCTCCGAAGGGGGGGAGCCCGACTCCCAGTACGCGTGAAACAGACGGTCGAAAACGGGGATGTGGTCGGGGGACGAGGTCAGGAGCGACCGCAGGGCCCAGTACACGGGCCGCGGGTCCTCCACGCCCACGAGCCCCACGGCCCGGCAGGCGTCCACCGCGGCGGCCGGGTGGGCCGGGAGCCCCGCACGCTTGCACAGCCGGCTGAAGGCCAGCACGTGGCCCGCCATGCCGGTGCGGGGAAGGGAAGGGGAGAGTTCGGTCATCGCGTCAGGTCGGTGGGTGGCCCATTCCTCGTCTCCTCCCAATGATCCACGAACCCAAACGTCGGAAACAACAGCCGAGGCGGCTAGGCAGCTAGGCGGCTGGGCGGCTTGGCGGCCAGGCCCCGCACCCTCTCGAAGCCTCCGGGTTTCCTAGCCTCCCAGCCTTCTAGCTTTCTAGCCTTCTAGCGTTCCTAACACATCGCCGCCTTCACCTGGCGCAGGTACTCGGCGCGCTTTTCGTGGTCGCCCCAGACCGCGTTGCGAAACAGCAGGATGTCCTGGTGGTTCTTGAAGATGCACCCCAGGGTCGCCTCCACCACCTCCTCGTCCAGGCTGTGGCGGTTCAGGGCGATCAGGGCAGCGGCCCAGTCCAGGGTCTCGGCGATGCCGGGCCGCTTCAGGAACTCCTCGGTCCGGATTCGCTCCACGAACCGGCACACCTGGGCCGCGAGCTGATCCTCGATGTCGGGGAGATGGGCCTTGACGATGGCGTATTCCTTCTCGAAATCCGGGTAGTCGATCCAGTGGTACAGGCACCGGCGTTTCAGCGCGTCGTGGACCTCCCGGGTGCGGTTGGAGGTCAGGATCACCAGGGGTTTTTGCACCGCCCGGATCGTCCCGAGTTCCGGGATGGTGACCTGGAACTCGTCGAGCACCTCCAGGAGGAAGGCCTCGAACTCCTCGTCGGCCCGGTCGAGCTCATCGATCAGGAGCACGGCCGGCCGCGGGCCCGGGTGGCGCAGGGCCTGGAGGATCGGCCGCTGGATCAGGAACTCCTCGCTGAAGATCGTGCGCGAGAGCTCCGATCGGTCGCCGCAGGCCTCCTGGAGTTTGATCTCCAGGATCTGGCGCGGATAGTTCCACTCGTAGAGCGCGGTGGACGCGTCGAGCCCCTCGTAGCACTGGAGCCGAATGAGCGGCGTGTCGAGCGCCCGGGCCAGCACCACCGCGAGCCGGGTCTTGCCGACCCCGGGCTCCCCCTCGAGGAAGAGGGGCTTCCCCAGGGCCTGGCTCAGGTACAGGATCGTGGCCAGGGCCTCGTCGGCCACGTACTGCTCGGCGGCCAGGCGTTCCACGATGGACGCGACGGAAGAGAACATGCTCGGTGTTCCGGCGGGCGGCTAGGCGGCTGGGCCGCTGGGCGGCCAGGACCGTCGACCGGCGACGGGAGACCGCCGACCCCTACTTGTCATACCCGAACTCCCCGTCCAGGATCTCCACCAGGGTGCCGTGCATCTTCTGGGGTGGCAGGATGAAAGCGTAGCGGTTCCCCATGAGTTCCCGGGGCCTCTTGTCGATCAGCGGATACCCCTTCTCCTCGAGCTCCCGCAGGCCTTCCTCCACGTCGTCCACCCGGAACGAGATCAGGAAGAACCCCTCGCCCCGCTTCTCGAGGAACCGGCCCACGTCGCTGTCGGGCTCGGTGGGCTCCATGAGTTCCAGGGCCACATCCCCCAGGTAGTACCGGGCCACCCGGATCTTCTCGGACTCGGCCGTGTACACCCCGTCGGGCTCGAGCCCCAGCACGTCCCGGTACCGGGCCACGGCCTCGTCGAGGTTCCGGACCGCGAAGCAGATGTGGTCAATGGCCTTGGCTTTCACCTCGTTCTCCTTTCCGCACCCTGTCGATCGCCGCGAGCACCCGGTCCGGGGTGTGGGGGAACTCCCGGATGTGGGTGCCGATGGCGTTGGCGATGGCGTTGGAGTACGCCTGGGCCGTGCACATGGAGATGGAAAGGCCCCCCTCCTTGGCCCCGAACGGGCCGAAGGGGTCCTCGGACTCCACGATGAAGGGGTGGATCGGCGGCATGTCGGGCGCCAGCGGCACCTTGTACCCCAAAAACTCCGGGTTCAGGTTCGCGCCCTCGTGCCATTTGCAGGCCTCCAGCAGGATGCCGCCGTGGCCGCCCATGGCAAGGCCGCCCTCCATCTGGCCCTCCACCTCCTTGGGGTTGATGGCCCGGCCGCAGTCGTGGGCGACCCAGGTGTCGAGCACCTTCACGAAGCCGGTCTCCGGGTCCACCTCCACCTCCACCACGGCGCTGCCGTAGCTGAAGGCGGCCGCGAGCTGTCCCTTGGGGTTCTTGATCCATTCGCGGGTCTGGTCCACGTTGGGGCCCCAGCTTCCGTGGCCGATCACGTTTTTCCCCTTGAGGAGCCCGCTTCGGATCACGGTGCGAAGGGGAACGGCCCGGGAGGGGGAGCCCCGGACGAACACCTTGCCGTCCACCAGTTCCAGGTCCTCGGCCGCGGCTTCGAGCATCTCGGCGGCGATCTCGAAGATCTGCCGCTTCGCGTCCTCGCAGGCGAGCCGCACGGCGTTGCCGCTGCACAGGGTGGTGGCCTGGGAGTAGGCCCCCTGGTCGATGGGGGTCACCTGGGTGTCGGAGGCGACGAGTTGGATCGCGTCGGGCGCGACCCCAAGGGCCTCGGCCGCGATCTGCACGACCACGTTTTCGTTGCCCTGGCCGTTGTCCACGACCCCGGAGATCACCGTGACCCCGGCGTCCTCGTCGAACTTGACCATGGCGGCCGATCCGCCCCGGATCCCCATGGGAAATCCGCTCATCACGCTCACGCAGCCGATGCCGATGCCCCGCCATTTGGGGAGCTTGCCCCACTTTTCCCGGAACCGGCTCGCCTCGGCTACGGCCTCGATGGTGGCCAGGCTGTCCATCTTGAAGATCTTGCTCTGGGTCGGGGTGGTGTCGCCGGTGCGCACGGCGTTTCGCCGGCGGATCTCCACGGGGTCGAGGCCCAGGGCCTGGGCCGCCAGGTCGAGCTGCATGTCCACGTTGCACGCCCAGGCCCGGCCGTGGGTGCGGATCATGCCCCGGATGGGTTTGTTGGTGTACACCCGGTACCCGTTGTACCGCACGTTGGGCACCCGGTAGGTCTGCTCGAAGCACAAAAACGGCACGCTCGTGGCGATGGGGCCGGTGGACGAGTAGGCCCCGCCGTCCATGTAGGCCGTGACGTCCGCCGCGTAGAGCGTGCCGTCCTTTTTGAACCCGAAGGTGCTCTCCACCACCATGGAGTGGCCCTGGCGGATCGCGATCGAGTTCTCCTCCCGGGTGTACACGAGCTTCACCGGCCGCTGGGTCATCTGGGAGAGCCGGGCCGCGATGTACTCCCCGGGGAACATGTCGCTCCGGCCGCCGAAGGCGCCACCAACAAACACGTGGCGCACGTGAACCTTGGACACCGGAAGTTCAAGCGCGTTCGCAAGCCCCTTGGCTTTGGTGTGGGGGCTCGCGTTGGGCATCCAGACCTCCACCGTGCCCTGCCGGTCGCAGTGGGCCAGCACGGCGTAGGGCTCGGTCATGAAGTAGCTCTCTTCCTCCGAGACCGTGCGCTCCGTGTGGACGTAATCGCACTCCTGGAGGGCCCGGTCCACGTCGCCCACGTGGATGGGGACGTGGATGTTGATGTTGCGCTCGGCGTGGTCGTGGATGCGGGGGGCACCGTCGGCGATGGCGCTCAGGGGGTCGAACACCGCCGGCAGGATCTCGTACTCCACCTCGATGA
The DNA here is from genome assembly GCF_054656955.1 of Deferrisoma palaeochoriense. Lineage (NCBI taxonomy): Bacteria > Pseudomonadati > Thermodesulfobacteriota > Deferrisomatia > Deferrisomatales > Deferrisomataceae > Deferrisoma > Deferrisoma palaeochoriense. The sequence goes on along the minus strand of NZ_BAAHXI010000002.1, from coordinate 111,408 downwards.
GGGAGAGGGCCTCCCGGGCCAGGTCCTCGGTCTCGGCGGCCACGGCGGCCACCTCCTCGCCCACGTAGCGCACCTTGTCCCGGGCCAGAAACTCCTGGTCCTTCGTGTACCGGAACACCCCCCACTTCACCCCCGAGGTGTCCCGGGCCGTGATCACGGCCCTGACGCCCGGCAGCCGCTCGGCCTTGGTGGTGTCGAGCCGGACGATCCGGGCGTGGGGGTAAGGACTGCGGAGCACCGCCGCGTGGAGCATGAAGGGCAGGGCCAGGTCGGCCGTGTACTTGGCCTCGCCCGTGGCCTTGAGCCGGGCGTCCCGGCGCGGCAAGCTCTGGCCGATGTAGCGCGTCACTTCGCCACCTCCTCACCCGAAAGCCTCTGGGCGGCCAGTTTCACGGCGTCCACGATCTTGGCGTACCCGGTGCAGCGGCACACCTGGCCGCCCAGGGCCTCGCGGATGCGGGCCTCGTCGGGCCGGGGTTCCTCGTCGAGAAGGGCCTTGGCCGCCAGGATCATCCCGGGGGTGCAAAACCCGCACTGGATGCCATGGGCCTCCACGAAGGCCTCCTGGATCGGGTGGAGTTCCTCGGGGCGGCGGTCGGGCCAGGTGTCGGCCAGGCCCTCGATGGTCAGGATCTCCGCGCCCTCGGCCTCCACCGCGAGCGTCAGGCACGACCGCACCGGCCGGCCGTCCAGGAGCACGGTGCAGGTGCCGCAGGCGCCCAGGCCACACCCCTCCTTGGCCCCCGTAAGGCCCAGGTGCTCCCGGAGCACCTCGAGCAGGGTGGTCCGGGGTTCCACGAGCACCTCGTGGCGGGCCCCGTTCACCGAAAGTTCCACCACGACTTTCTTGGGGATCGTCGGGGAGCCTTGGGCACTCACCTCGTTTCCTCCTCGGCCGCGCGGGCCCAGGCCCGCTGGGCCGCCCGCCGCGCGAGCACGCCGGCCATGCGCCGCCGGTACGCGGGCGTGAGATCGGTATTCTTGACCGGTCGGGCCGCCGCCCGCACCGCCTCCGCCGCGGCCTGCAATGCGTCCTCCCCCAGCGCGGAACCCGTAAGGGCCGCTTCGGCCTCCGGAACCCGCACGGGGCGGCTCCCCAGCCCTCCGAGCACCACCCGGGCCCGGGTGCAGGTGCCGTCCCGGCGCTCCAGGTACACGGCCGCCGCCGCTGCGGCGAAATCGAGCGCGGCGCGCATCCGTAGCTTTTCGTAGGCGACCGCTCCGCCCTCCGGCAGGGGGACCCGCACCTCGGTGACGAGTTCTCCGGCCGAGAGGGTGAGCGGGTGCTGCCCGTCGCCGGAGTACAGATCCTCCAGGTCCATCCAGCGTTCCCCGGCGGGGCCATGAATCCGGGCCTCGGCGCCACAGGCGAGGAGCACCGGCGCCAGGTCGGCCTGGTGAACCGCGTGGCACCGGTCCCCGCCGGGCACCACATGGCATCGGTCGCCGCCCGCCTTGAAGCACGCGGGCCGGCCGCTTCGCCAGAAGGCGGACTGGTTGAAGAACCAGCAGCGGGTGTCGAGACAGAGGTTCCCCCCGACTGTGGCCCGGCTCTGGATCGGCGGGGCGGCCACGAGGCGGGCCGCCTCCCCCAGCGCCCGTAACCCCGGGGGAAGGGGGGTCCGGGCGAGCTCCCAGAGGGACGTGCCCGCCCCCAGGGCGAGGGCCCCGTCCGAGGTGTCGATGCCGCCGAGTCCCAAACCCGCCAGGCTCACGAGAGAGGCTTCCCGATGGTGCCCGAGTTTCAGGGCCACGAGGAGATCGGTGCCGCCCGCCAGGGGACGTGCCCCGGGATGGTTCACGAGGAGGTCCACGGCCTCGGCGACCGTGGAGGGGCGGTGTACGGGGATCGGGGGCAGGCGGAGCATTGCGCCCTCCGTTGGGATTGCAATGTTTTGACTCAGCCCGGCACAAAACGGCGGATGAAATCAGGACGGAGCGAAACCTAGCAGTTGGGATACGCCCGTGTCAATACTGCCCCCGGAATTTCGGTTGGCGCCGTGGCGTGGAAAGGGGTTGACACGGGCGGCTCGGAAGGGTAGGTTGCTGCGCACCGGGCTGAGGACAAACAGTGGTTGCATAAAAATCAAACCGAGTTGTCCCAAAACCAAACAAGTCTCTCCCCGGAGTTGGCGCGCTTTCCGGCAACACGACACCCTCTCTAAGGGGTGGGACAGACACGAAGAGAGGCTCGGGATGAACCCCTTTGGCGATCTCACGGTGCTGAGCCTGGAACAGGCCACGGTGCTTCCCTACCTGACCTACCGCCTGGCCATGGACGGGATGCGGGTGATCCGGGTGGAGCCCCCCGGCCGGGGGGACCCCAACCGCAGGGTGGGGGAGCCGTTTCGTCCCGACGAACCCCTGATGTGCAGCTACTACTTCGCGATCAACGCCGGGAAGGAGGCGATCACCCTTAATCTGAAGGACCCGCGGGGTCGGTCGCTCCTCCACGACCTGATCGCGAAACTCCCCGTGGACGTCTTCGCCACGAACCAGCTCCCCAAGAACTACGAACCCCTCGGCATCGACTACGACACGCTTCGCAAGGTGCGGCCCGACCTGATCTGGGTGGGCATCACCGGGTTCGGCCCCGACTCCAACGAGGCCGCCTACGACCCCATCCTCCAGGCCCGGGGCGGCCTCATGGACCTCACCGGGGAGCCCGACGGCCCGCCGGAGGTCGTGGGCATCCCGCTTCCCGACATGGGCACGAGCGAGCACGCCTACGGCCAGATCATGAAGGCCCTGTATCGCCGCGCCCTCACCGGCGAGGGGAGCCGGATCGACGTGGCCATGATCGACTCCACCGTGAGCTGGCTCACCCAGCCGATCACGATGGCCACCACCTTCGGGAAGGTGATGACCCGCCGGGGGAACACCCACGAGTTCTTTGCCCCGGTGAGCGTGTATCCCACCCGGGACGGGTACGTGTACCTCGCCGTGGGAAACGACCTCCAATGGCAGCGGCTCGTCGGCCTGCCCGGGTTCGGGGCCCTCGCCGACCCGGCTTACGAGACGAACGCCGGCCGGATCGGGGACGTGCGCAGGCTCAACGACCGGATCGCGAAGGTCACCCGCACCCTGGGCACGGAGGAACTCCTGGCGTTGTTGCGGGAAGCCCGGATCCCGGCCTCCCGGGTCCAGACCGTGCCGGAGGTGTGCGAGGACCCGGCCGTCAAGCCGAAGCTGCTTCGGGCCCGCGACCCCAAGACCGGGTTCGAGGTGACCCTGGCCCCCCCGCCCGTGACCACGGAGTTCCTGGAGCTGAGGGGCAGGGAACTCTCGTTCCCCCCGCGCCTGGGAGAACACAACGCCAAGGTGTACGGCGCGGCCGGGGTGTCGGAGGCCGAGCTCTCCCGCCTGGCCGCGGAGGGAGTGGTTTGAGAGGCTAGAAGGCTAGGAGGCTAGGAGGCTGGAAGGCCGGACGTCCTACCGTTTCGAGGGCACGGGGGGCTTCACGGCGGTTCCCGGCTTCTCGCTTCCCAGCCTCCGAGCTTCCCAGCTTTCTCGCGTTCCAGCCGCAACGAGGCACGCCCATGGACTTTCGACTCACCGAAGAGCAGCAGTTCTTCCGCCAGGCCATCGCCGACACCGTGGACCGCATGATCCTCCCCCGGGTGGAGGAGATCGACCGGGAGGACCGCATCCCCGAGGACCTGTGGCGGGAGTTCACCGGCCTGGGCTACCTGGGGCTTCGGTACCCCGAGGAGATCGGGGGCATGAACGCCGACCCCGTGACCTGCATGATCTTCTACGAGGAACTCACCCGGGGATCGGTGGGGTTTGCCCAGGCGGTCATCATGAACATGCTCATGGGTACCCACTTCCTGTACCGGTTCGGATCGCCGGCCATCCGGGAGCGGTGCCTCCTGCCGGCGATCCGGGGGGAGAAGATTGCCACGATCTGCTTCACCGAGGACCAGTCGGGTTCCGACCTCGCCGCCACCCGGACCATGGCGAAGAAGGTGGACGGGGGCTGGGTGCTCAACGGCACCAAGAACTGGATCACCAACGGGCCGACGGCCGACTTCGCCACCGTGCTCGCCACCACGGATCCCGCCAAGGGCATGAAGGGCCTCAATTTCTTCCTCGTGGAAAAGGGAACCCCGGGGTTCCGGTCCGGGCAGGTGCTCCACAAGCTGGGGGCCCGGGGTCCTGTGACCGGGGAACTCGTGTTCGAGGACGTGTTCGTGCCCGACGAGAACTTCCTGGGCGAGGAGGAGGGGAAGGGAGCCGAGTACCTGGGCGAGATCCTGAACGAGGTCCGGTGTATGACCGGCGCCATGGCCCTGGGGATCGCTCGGACGGCCTTTGCCGACGGGCTCGAGTACGCGCGAAAGCGCGAGGCGTTCGGGAAGCCCATCGGGGAGTACCAGTTGATCCGGGCCAAGTTCGCGGAGATGGCCACGGAAATGGAGGCGGCCAGGCTGCTGGTGTACTACGCGGCCTGGATGATCGGCGAGGGGCTCAACCCGCGCAAGGAGGCGGCCATGGCCAAGATGTTCGCCACCGAGACCTGCCTCAAGGTGGTGGACGAGGTCACCCGGATCTACGGCGGAAACGGGTTCGCCACCGAGTACGGACCCCAGCGCTACTTCCGGGACGCCCGGTTCCTGCTCTACGGAGGCGGCACCCACGAGGTGCTGAAGAACTTCATCGGCCGCGAGATCGTGAAAGGCCGATGATCCCGGGGCGGGCCAAAGAGCCCGGAGCGCGCGGTTGAGGCTGGTCCGGCCTCCCAGCGTTCTAGCGTTCTAGCTTTCCAGCGCGAAGCCAAGGGGAGTTCCCATGAACATCGTGGTGCTGGTGAAGGAGGTTCCGGATCTGGAGGCCAGGGTGCAGGTGGCCGAGGGCGGCCAGCGGGTCGAGGTCGAGCCCAAACGGGTGCTCAACTTCTTCGACGAGATCGCGGTGGAGGCCGCGCTCCGGCTCAAGCAGGCGACCGGGGGCAAGGTGACCGCCGTGGGCACGGGGCTGGAGGCGCTGCGCCGGGCCCTGGCCATGGGCGCGGACGGGGCCGTCCGGCTCGACGATCCCGCCCTGGAGGGGGCGGATCCCCTCACCACGGCCCGGGCGCTGGCCGCCGTGGTTTCCCGGGAAGGGTTCGACCTGGTGCTCGCCGGAAAGCAGGGCACCGACACCGAGGCGGGGCTCGTGGGGCCCATGGTGGCCGAGATCCTGGGGATCCCCTGCGTGACGGCCGTGGTGGCCGCCGAACCCGAGGACGGAACGCTCGTCGTCACCCGGGAGGCCGACGGCACCGAGCGGTTGCGGGTGTCGCTGCCAGCCCTTCTCACGGCCGAGAAGGGGTGGCTGGAACCCCGGGTTCCCCAGGTAATGGGGCTCATGAAGGCCATGCGCGCCCAGATCCCCATCGTGTCCCTGCCGGATCTGGGTGTCGAGCCGGCGGATGCGCTTCCGAGCCTGGGCTACGAGGGGCCGAAGGCGCGGCCGGCCGTGCGCATGATCGAGGGCGATCCCGAGCAGGCGGCAACGGAGTTGGTGCGTCTTCTCCGGGACGAGGCGAGGGTGATTTAGGCTGGGAAGCTAGGAGGCTGGGAGGCAAGAGGGAAGGCGTCCCGGCCTCCGGACGTCCCAACGTCGAGAGCGAGGTTCCCATGGAGATCTGGGTGGTGTGCGAGGCCGAGGGCGGCGGTGTCCGACGGGTGGTGCGCGAGCTCGTGGCCCAGGCCCGGAGGGTGGGGGGCGACGGGGACCGGGTGACGGCGGTGGCCGTGGGGAACGAAGCCGAGGCGGCGTCCGCGCTGGAGGGAACCGTTCACCGACTGCTTCGGATCGAAGGGCCGGGGGACTGGGGGGCGGACGCCTGGGTCGAGGCCCTCGCGGGCGCCATCGGCGCCGAGCAGCCCGACCTGGTCCTCTGGCCAGAAGGCTCCCGAACCCGGGAGGTCCTCCCGCGGGTCGCTGCGCGGCTGGGGTGGAACGCGGTGGTGAACGGACTGGCGCTCGAGCGGGGGGAGGGGGGCCTTCGGATTTTCCGGCCGGTCTACGGTGGGAAAGCTTACCAGTGGCTCGGGGTCGAGGGCCGGCGGGTACTAGCCGCGTTTCGCCCGAACAGCTTCGACCCGGAGGTGGGGGCCGACCTCGCGACCGAGGTGGAGTCTCGCGCCGTCGAGCCCCCGCCGGAGCGCCTCCAGGTGCTCGAGCGGACGCCGAGGGGCGGCGACCGGGTGCCGCTCACCGAGGCCCAGGTGGTGGTGAGCGGCGGCCGGGGGCTCAAGTCCCCGGAGAACCTGAGGCTCCTGGAGGACCTGGCCGACGCCCTGGGGGGCGCCGTGGGGGTGAGCCGGGCCGTGGTGGACGCGGGGTGGGCCGATCACGCGATCCAGGTGGGGAAATCCGGGAAGACGGTGTCGCCCGCCCTCTACATCGCCGCCGGCATCTCCGGCGCGGTGCACCACACCATGGGCATGGACACCTCGAAGGTTGTGGTGGCGATCAACGCCGACCCGAACGCGCCGATCTTCCGGTACGCCGATTACGGCATCGTGGGGGACGCCCTCCAGGTGCTTCCGGCGCTCACCAAAGCCCTCAAGGAGGCCCGGGGGTGAGAAGGGGGCCGGAGCGGTTTGGGATCTCTCGGCGTGGCGAGGCCCTGCCATGAAGATGGACGCCGTCGTGGTGGGGGCCGGGCTCGCCGGGCTGTCGGCGGCCGAGCGCCTGGCCGAGGCCGGGCTCCAGGTGGTGGTGTTGGAGCGCGGAGACGGGCCCGGAACCAAGAACGTGACCGGGGGGAGGATCTACGTGGACCCGATCCGGGAGGTCGTGGACCGGTGGGAGGGGGCGCCCTGGGAGCGCGCCGTCACCCGGGAGGCCTGGACGCTGGCGGACGGCGACCGCCACGTGCGGATCGAGTACGGCGACCCGGGCCTGGGCGGCGAGACGCCCCAGAGCTATACCGTGCTCCGGGGCCGGCTGGACGCCTGGCTCGGGGACCGGGTGGCTGGCCTGGGGGCTTTCGTCATCCCCGAAAAGCCCGTGTTTGAGCTGCTCCGGGAGGACGGACGGGTCGCCGGGGTGCGGGTGGACGGTGAGGACATCCCGGCCCACGTGGTGCTGGGCTGCGACGGCGTCCTTTCGTTCGTGGGCCAGGCGGCGGGGCTCCGGTCGGTGCCGGAGCCCGCCGCGGTGGCGGTGGGCATCAAGGAGGTGGTGGGGCTTCCGGCCGGGGTGATCGAGGACCGGTTCGGCCTCGAACCCGGCGAGGGGGCGGCCGAGCTGTTCCTGGGCACGTTCACGGGGGGCCGGATGGGGGGCGGGTTCGTGTACACGAACCGGGAGTCCCTCTCCATCGGCGTGGTGGTCGGGGTGAAGGACCTCATGGCGTCGGAGGTCGCCCAGACCGCGCCGGAGATTCTGGAGGCGTTCAAGGCTCACCCCCGGGTCCGGCGGCTCGTGGAGGGGGGGGAACTGCTCGAATACTCGGCCCACCTGATCCCCGAGTCCGGCCTTTCGGGCGTGGGGCGAATCGTGGACGACGGCATCCTGCTCGCGGGGGACGCCGCCGGGTTTGCCCTCAACATGGGGTACACGGTGCGGGGGATGGAGTTCGCCGTGGCGAGCGGCCGGATGGCGGCTGAGGCCGTGATCGAGGCCCGGGAGCGGGGGGATGTCTCGGCCACCGGGCTCTCGGGGTACCTGCGGCGGCTTCGCGGGAGCTTCGTGTGGCGGTACCTCGAGGGGTACCGGGAGATGCCCCGGCTCCTGGAGAACCCGGACCTGTACCGGCGGTACCCGCGAGAGGTGGCGGAGACCTTCGGCCGCCTCGCGCGGTTGGGCCGGGAGGCGCCCGAACCGCTGGCCCAGGTGGTGTGGTCGTTCCTGCGCCGGAACGTCCTGAACCGCCGAGACGCCCGGTTCTGGTGGAAGGCGAGGACGCTGGGACGGTAGGCCGCTAAGACGTGCGAACGATAAGACGCGCGGACGCTGGGAGGTGAGAACCCCTCATTTTCGCAAGTATTGCCGGGGGCGGGTGGGGGACTGGTTCCGGCCGGGCGCGAGTGCGGCACCCGATCGCCGCGCCTTTCCATGCCGTTGCCGGCTCGGCAGGGGGGGCGGCGGTGGCGGACGTTCCGGATCTTTCAAAGCGATCCGCGCGTGGTGATGGCGCGGCGAGGTAAGGGGCCGCACCCGGCTCTCCACCTGCCCCCCACCCGCGGGTTTCCGTTGCAACGCCGGGGATCTGACAAACTTTCGTTGGTCTTAGTAGCCGCCGGAGTAATAGGTCGCGCGGACGGGGCGGGAGATTTCTCGATTTTCGCGACCAACGACAAACGACCTACGACGAACGACAGAGCCCATGACCGTTGACGAAAAGCTCGCGAAGAACGCATTTCGCCACGACGAGCGAAGCCACATCGAGATCGATCCCGAGGTGTGCCGGTCGCGGTGCCGGGTGAGGTACTGCGTGCGGGTGTGCCCCGCCTCGCTGTATGCGTGGAACGAGGAGTCCGGCCGCATGACCGTGGAGCACGCAGGCTGCCTCGAATGCGGCACCTGCCTCGTGGCCTGCCGGGAGGGGGCCCTCACGTGGCGCTACCCCCGGGGGGGATACGGGGTGCGGTACCGGTATGGATAGGCTGGGAGGCTAGGAGGCTGGGAAGCCAGGAGGCCCGGGGCTGCTCCCCCGGGATTTCCAGCCGTTCTGTGGAGGAGGATTCATGGCGCGCAAGATCAAGGTGCTGGTCGCCAAGCCCGGCCTCGACGGCCACGACCGGGGGGCCAAGGTGGTGGCCCACGCCCTCCAGGAAGCCGGCATGGAAGTGATCTACACCGGGCTCCACCAGAGCGTGGAGGCCATCGTCCAGACGGCCATCCAGGAGGACGTGGACGTGATCGGGCTGTCCATTATGACCGGCGGCCACATCCCGATCTGCCGCAAGCTGATGGGGTTGCTCAAAGAAAAGGGGGCCGACGACAAGGTCGTGGTGGTGGGGGGAGTGATCCCGAAGAAGGATTTTCCGGCCCTGCGGGAGTTGGGGGTGGAGGGCATCTTCCCGGGAGGGACGCCCCTCGAGGAGACCGTGAAGTTCATCCAGGAGCGCTGCGGAGAAGCCCCCGGGGGGTAGGACGCGGTTGGTCCTGCGAACCGCCGGGAGCTTTGTTGGAAGCTTCCCAACGCCCCTTTGGGGCCCCGTTGTGCATGACAGTAACGCCCAAGTCCGGGCCCGGGGGTTAGGAGCGGCGGCCGTGTCAGGAGTCAGAGGACGGACGACAGAGGACAGGGGTTCTCTGATTTCTGACCTCTGAATTCTGGCCCCTGGTACGAAAGCCGCTCCCACAGGTTGGGACAGCCGCTGACGCTGGAATCCCAAAGGATTTTGGCGTCCCAGCGTCCTAGCCTCCTAGCGTCCCAGCGGGAAGTTACCTGGAAGACGTTACGACTTCCCGGCCTCCCCGCTTCCCAGTTTCCCAGCCTTTCCGACGGAGGTCCCATGGACGTTGCCAAGTACATCCGGGACGAGAAGGACGTGATCCTCGACGTGATCCTGCCCTCGGGGATCCACGTGAAACCCAAATACGGCCCCGAGGACCTGGAGGCGATCGGGTTCGATTACAAGAAGGACCTCGGGGAGCCGGGGGAGTACCCCTTCACCCGGAACATCTTTCCCCAGGGGTACCGCACCCGGGAATGGACCACCCGGCAGTACACGGGGTTCGGCACCCCCCGGGAGACCAACGAGCGGTTCAAGCTCATGATCTCGCACGGCCAGACCGGCCTCAACGTGGCCTTCGACCTGCCAACCCAGATGGGGCTCGACTCCGACCACCCCATGGCCGAGGGCGAGGTGGGCCGGGTGGGCATGGCCGTGGACAGCCTGCGGGACTTCGAGGTGGCCTTCGACGGGATCGATCTCCACCGGGTGGGAACCGGGCTCACCATCAACGCCGTGGCCTCGGTGATGCTCGCCATGTACCAGGCTGTGGGCGAAAAACTCGGGTTCGACCGCACCAAGATCTCGGCCACGCCCCAAAACGACATCCTGAAGGAGGTGATCGGCCGGGGCGCCTGGATCTACCCGCTGGAGCCCGCCATCCGGCTCATCGGCGACACCATCGAGTACTCCATCAAGGTCATGCCCCGCACGAACCCTGTGAGCGTGTGCGGGTACCACATCCGGGAATCGGGAGCCACGCCGGCCCAGGAGATGGCCTACGCGTTCCTCATTGCCAACGCCTACATCGACGAGGTGGTGCGCCGGGGCTACGAGCCCGACGAGTTCGTGGGCCGGTTCAGCTTCAACTTCAACATCTTCGGGAATCTCTGGGAGCAGGTCGCAAAATTCCGTGCAGGACGCAAGGTTTGGGCAACAAACCTAAAAAAGAAGTACAAGGTCAAGAACCCCAGGAACCTCTGGCTCCGAGGGCTCTTTGCCGGCGGAGGCTCCGGCCTCACCAAGGCCGAACCCGAGAACAACATCATCCGGGGGGCCTATTACGCCCTGGCCGCGGCCCTGTCCGGGGCCCAGACCACGGCCCTGTGCTCCTTTGACGAGGCCTACACCATCCCCACGCCGCGGGCGGCGCTCCTCAGTCTTCGCACCTGCCAGATCCTCATGGAGGAGGTGGGACTCCGGGACACCGTGGATCCCCTGGCCGGCTCCTACTTCGTCGAGACCCTAACGAAGCAGATGGAGGAGAAGATTTGGGAGGAGATGGAGGAGATCGAGGCCAAGGGCGGGATCGTGGAGTGCGTGAAGAGCGGATACGTCCAGCGAAAGCTCGCCCGCCAGGCCTACGAGTTCGAGCGGGCCCTCCAGACCGGAGAGATCGTGAAGGTGGGGGTGAACAAGTACGCCTCGGGCGAGGAGGAGGCCGAGGTCGAACTCCACGAGTACAACGAGGCCTGGGCCGAGGAAAAGATCCGGGAGCTTCGGGACCTCAAACGCTCCCGGCCGGCCGCGCCGGTGGCCGAGGGGCTCAAGGCCCTGGAGGCGGCGGCCCGGTCGGGGGAGAACGTGATGCCGGCGCTGGTGGAGTGCTGCCGTGCCTACTGTACGGTGGGCGAGATGGCCGACGTATTCCGGGAGGTGTTCGGCACGTTCCAGGAGCCGAAGATCTTTTGATGCGGTCTACGGTCGTGGATCGTTCGTCGCGGGTCGCGGGTCGTTCGTCGTTGTTTGCTCGGGGCCGAAGCCCTGCGAAGTGACGCTGGGGAGCCGGAACCACCATGCGTTTTTCCTGTTAGCGTTCCAGCCTGCCAGCCTTTCCCCGCCCTCCGAAGGAGCAACCCATGGGCTACAAGATCGGGATCGACGTCGGGGGAACCTTCACCGACTTCCTCCTCACCGAGGAGGACGGCACGAGCCACATCTACAAGGTGCTCTCCACACCGAAGGACCCCTCCATCGCCACGATCCAGGGAATCGAGGAGATGGCCCGGGATCGGGGGCTCACGACCCAGGCGTTCCTCTCCCAGGTCACGACCATCGTGCACGGCACCACGGTGACCACCAACGCCACCCTGACCTACACCGGCGCCAAGACCGGGCTTCTCACCACCAAGGGGTTTCGCGACGCCCTTGAGATGCGCAGGGGCATCCGGGAGGAGCAGTACAACAACCGCTACCCCAACGCCCGGCCCGTGGTGGAGCGGTACCTGCGGCTGCCGGTCACCGAGCGGGTGGACTACAAGGGCGAGGTGGTGGAGCCCCTGGACGAGGGGAGCGTGCGGGCCGCCCTGGAGACGTTCCGGAAGGAGGGGGTCGAGGCGGTGGCGATCTGCTTCATGAACGCTTTTGCCAACCCCGCCCACGAGCGCCGCACGGCCGAGATCGTGCGCGAGGAGCTTCCCGAGGCGTTCCTGTCGGTCTCGACCGAGGTGCTGCCGGCGATCCGGCTCTACGACCGGGTGTCCACCACGGCGCTCAACGCCTACGTGGGTCCGGTTCTGACCCGCTACCTCACGAGCCTGATCCGGAAGCTCCACGACCTGGAGTACAAGGGGATCCTCCTCATCATGGCCTCCAACGGCGGGGTGATCTCCCCCGAGGCGGCCATGGCGAAGCCCGCGACCACGCTGCTCTCCGGCCCGGCGGGCGGGCCCGTGGCCGGACTCGCCTTCGTGCGCGGCCAGGGGTACGAGGACTGCATCACCTGCGACATGGGGGGCACCAGTTTCGACGTGGCCCTGGTGAAGGACGGAAAGCCACTGACCACGACAGAAGGGAACATCAACCGGCTGCGGATCAGCCTGCCCATGCTCAACGTGGTCACCATCGGCGCGGGCGGCGGCTCCATCGGCTGGATCGACGAGGGGGGGCTCCTGCGGATGGGGCCCCAGAGCGCCGGCGCCGACCCGGGCCCGGCCTGCTACGGCCGGGGCGGAACCCTGCCCACCTGCACCGACGCGGACCTCGTGCTGGGCTATCTGGACCCCGAATTTTTCGCGGGCGGCCGGATGCCCCTGGATCTCGGGGCCGCCCGCCGGGCCATCGAGGAGCACATCGCCCGCAAGCTCGGGTACACGGTGGAGGAGGCGGCCGCCGGTATGTACGACGTGATCAACGTGAGCATGGCCGCCGCGGTCCGGGAGATCGCCGTAAACAACGGCTACGACCCCCGGGACTTCCCCCTGGTCACGGCCGGGGGGGCCGGGCCGAACCATGCTTGCATGATCGCGCTCGAGCTCGGCATCCCCGTGATCCTGGTGCCCCGGGAGAGCTCGATCTTCTGCGCCGCGGGCATGCTGCGCTCCGACCTCAAGCACGACTTCGTCCGCACCTATCCGGTGCGGCTCGATGCGTTCGACCCCGAGCGGTTCCGGGCCCTGTGCCGGGAGATGCGCGACGAGGGGGTGCGGCAACTGGCGGCCGAGGGCATTCCCGAGGACCGGGTGGACACCCACGTGGTGCTCGACCTTCGCTACGTGCGCCAGTACCACGAGGTGAGCGTGGAGGTGCCCTGGGAGGAGGCCTGGGCCGCCGACCCCGGGGCCTTCGCCGCCCGATTCCACCCCCAGCACGACGCCCTGTACGGGTACAACCTGGCCGACAAGGGCACCCCGGTGGAGCTCATTAACGTCCGGGTCACCACGATCGGCCGCACCGAAAAGCCCAAGCTCCAGCCCGAGCCCTTCGCGGGCGAGGACCCCTCGGCCGCCTTCAAACGCAACCGGCCGGCCTACCTGCCCAAGGAGAAGCGGTTCGCCGACGTGCCCGTGTACGACGGCATGAAACTGCGCCACGGCAACCGCATCGCCGGGCCCGCCATCATCGAGCAGGTGAACACCACCACCTTCGTGAGCCCCGAGTTCTCGGTGGTGGTGGACCCGCTCGGCACCTACACCCTGTACCTCAAGGAACGGGAAGACGAGATGCTGCGGAGGGTTCTGGGATGAGCCAGGTCGCGATCGACAAGGTGCTGGTGTCCATCCTCCAGCGCCGGCTGAAGAGCATCACGGAAGAGATGAGCATCGCCATGACCCGGACCACCCGCAGTCCGATCCTCTGCGAGGCGAAGGACTTCGTGACCGGGCTCTACGACGCCAAGGGGAACATGCTGGAGCAGACCGAGAACCTGCCGATCCTCGCCTTCAGCCTGGCCCCGGTGTGCAAGTACATCATCAAGTACTTCGGCGACGAGATTTACCCGGGGGACGTCATCTTCCACAACGACGTGTTCAGCATGGGGAACCAGAACAACGACGTCGCCGTGTACAAGCCCATCTTCTTCGAGGGCGAACTCGTGGCGTGGGCGGCCTGCAAGGGCCATCAGGCCGACATCGGCGGCGCGGTGCAGGGGGGCTACAACCCCCAGGCCACCGAGGTGTGGCAGGAGGCCCTGCGGATCCCGCCCGTGAAAGTGATCGAGCGGGGGAAGCTCCGCAAGGACGTCTGGGACCTCATCTTCGCCAACATCCGGCTCGACATTGTCGAGGAGGACATGCGGGCGGAGATCGGCTCGTGCGTGGTGGGGGAGCGGGGGGTGCTGAAGATCCTGGAGCGTTACGGTCGCGAGGTGTTCGAGGCCCACAAGGAGTACCTGTTCGACGCCACCGAGCAGATGATGCGCCAGGAGATCCGCACGATCCCCGACGGCGTGTACCGCGGCGAGGCCAAGGCCTACTACGACGGCAAGAACCCCGGCTCCGAGTACACCATCCGGGTCACCATCACGGTCCGGGACGGCGAGATCCATTTCGACTACACCGGCACCGATCCCCAAACCCCCGGGTTCGTGAACGGCACCTTCACCTCGAGCGCGTCGGCCACGATCCTGACCTTTCTCCAGATGGTGAACCCCAACATCCCCCACAACGAGGGGATGGTGCGTCCCATCCGGATCACGATCCCCCAGGGCACCATCCTCAATGCGGCCTACCCGGCGGCCACGACCTACGGGAACCACCTGTGCCCCAACAACGCCGACGCCATCATGCGGGCGCTGGGCCCGGTGATCCCCGAGCGGGTCACCGCGGAGTGGAACGAGCTGCTGTGCAGCCTGAGCACCGGCGCCGACCCCCGAAAGGGCGGAGAACCCTTCGTGGACATCTTCTTCATGGGCATGAAGGGCGGCTCGGGCGGCATCTACGGCTGCGACGGGTACGACCACATCGGCATGATCGACGCCTCGGGGGGGGTGCTCGACCAGGACTACGAGATGTTCGAGCAGCAGACCCCCCACCGGCTGATCCGGCACGAGTACTGGTGCGACTCGGCGGGTGCCGGCCGTTGGCGGGGCGGTTTGGGGGTGGAGACCGAGTTCGTGGTGGGGGGCGAGAACGTGAAGATCGTGACCTTCGGTGACGGGGACGTGGAGCCGGCCCGGGGCGCCGTGGGCGGCAAGGACGGCACCCTCAACGTGATCAAACTGCGCTACCCGGACGGCCGCTGGTACACCTGCACGAGCAAGGACCTGGTGCAGAACGTGCCGGCCGGAACCCTCTACTTCCAGCAGGCCGGCGGCGGGGGCGGTTGGGGGAACCCCCTGGAACGGGACCCGGCCAAGGTGTTGAAAGACGTACGAAACGGCGTGGTTTCCCTGGAACGGGCCCGGGAGGATTACGGGGTGGTCATCGACCCGGACACCTGGACCGTGGACGAGGCCGAAACCGCGAAACTGCGCAGGAGCCGATCACCATGAGCACCACGTTCATGCCGGCGATCCGGGACGAACGGGAACTCGCCGAGATGCAACTCGAGGGGCTTCGCTGGACCGTGCGCCACGCCTACGAGGGCTCGGAGTTCTACCGGAGGCGGTTCGACGAGGCGGGGGTGCGGCCAGAGCAGATCAAGACCCTCGAGGACATCCAGCGCCTTCCGTTCACCACGGCCAACGACCTGCGGGACGGATACCCGTTTCCCCTGCTGAGCGTGCCCACCGACCAGGTGGTGCGGATCCACTCGTCGTCGGGCACCACGGGCAAGCGAAAGATCCTGTCCTACACCCGCAAAGACGTGGAGGACTGGACCAGGTTCTTCGCCCGCTGCTACGAGATGGCCGGCGTCGGGCCGGGCGACCGGGTCCAGATCGCCGTGGGGTACGGGCTCTGGACGGCCGGGGTGAGCTTCCAGGCGGGATGCGAGGCGGTGGGGGCGATGGCCCTTCCGGTGGGGCCCGGGAACGTGGACCTGCAGTGCCAGTTCCTGGTGGACCTCCAACCCACCGTGGTGTGCTGCACGGCCAGCATGGCGCTCCTCTTGGCCGAGGAGGTGGAGCGCCGGCACCTCCGGGACCGGATCCGGCTCAAATCCGTGATCCAGGGGTCGGAGCGGTGCAGCGACCGGATGCGCCGCCGGATCCAGGAGGGGCTCGGGGTGGAGCACGTGTTCGACATCACGGGCATGACCGAGCTCTACGGCCCGGGCGCCGGCATCGACTGCCCCCACCACCAGGGCATCCACTACTGGGCCGACATCTACATCCTCGAGATTCTGGACCCCCAGACCCTGAAGCCCGTGCCCGAGGGGGAGATCGGCGAGATGGTGGTGACCACCCTCCGGAAGGAGGCGAGCCCGCTCATCCGGTACCGCACCCGCGATCTCACCCGGGCCCTGCCCGGCCGGTGCCCTTGCGGGTCGGTGTTCCCCCGCCACGACCGGATCCTGGGCCGGGACGACGACATGTTCATCTACCGGGCCGTGAACATCTACCCCGGCCAGATCGACGAGATCCTCTCCGAGGTGCCCGGTGTGTCGAGCGAGTACAACATTGTCCTGGAGCGGCGCCAGGGCCGGGACTACATGACGATCTTCGTCGAGCGGGATCCGGCCGGCGACCCTCTCAAGGACGAGCGGATCGAGGCGGAGATCGAGCACCGGATCAAGAGCCAGATCATGGTGTCGGCCGAGGTGCGGGTGGTGGACTACGCG
The DNA here is from genome assembly GCF_054656955.1 of Deferrisoma palaeochoriense. NCBI lineage: Bacteria > Pseudomonadati > Thermodesulfobacteriota > Deferrisomatia > Deferrisomatales > Deferrisomataceae > Deferrisoma > Deferrisoma palaeochoriense. The sequence continues at coordinate 95,071 of NZ_BAAHXI010000002.1, read as the reverse complement.
AGCCTCCCCCGCAGCGAGAAAAAATCCAAGCGCGTCTTCGACAAGCGCTGAGAGCGGAGGATTCCCTATGGCCCACAGAGGCTTTTCGTACCTGAGGCCCACCACGGTGGGGGAGGCGCTGGGGCTCCTGGCGGACCTGGGGCCCGACGCGATCCCCGTGGCCGGGGCCACCGACGCCTGGGTGAACTTGCGGGCCGGGAAGATCGCCCCCAAGGCCCTGGTGTCCCTGCGCAACGTGCCCGAACTCAAGGGACTCCGGAAGACCGAGCGCGGCTTGGTCCTGGGGGCCTGCGTGACCCACGCCGAGGTGGAGGACGACCTCTGGGTGGCCGAACGGCTCCCGGCCCTCCACGCGGCCTGCTCCGGCGTGGGGTCGCGCCAGATCCGCAACGTGGCCACGGTGGGCGGAAACCTCTGTAACGCCGCCCCGTCGGCCGACTCGGCCGTGGGGCTCCTGCTCTACGACGCGGTGTGCCGGGTCGAGGGGGTTGCCGGTCACCGGGACGTGCCCCTGACCGAGTTTTTCACCGGGCCGAACCGCACCGTGCTCGCGCCCGGGGAGATCCTCTCCGAGGTCCGGGTTGATCTGCCGGAGGGCCGGACCTTCGCCGGGTACCGGAAGGTCACCCGCCGCAAGGCCGTGGAACTCCCCATGATCGGCATCGGGGTCCGGGTCACGCTGGAGGGGGACGGCACCGTGGGGGAGGCCCGGGTGGCCCTCGGCGTGGCCGGACCCACGCCCCTGCGCGTGAGGGAGGCGGAGGCCTGCCTGGAGGGCCGTGTCCTCATCCCGGAGACCGCCCGGGAAGCCGCCGAGGTAGCGGCCCGCGAGGCCAAGGTGCGCGACTCCTGGCGGGGCGAGGCCTGGTACCGCCGGGAGATGATCCGGGTGTGGATCCCCCGCCTCCTGGAAGAGGCCGGGGCATGGAGCGGCTAGGAAGCTAGGACGCTAGGAGGCTGGGAGGCTAGAGGGCTGGAAAGCTGGAGGCCGGGCGGCTGGGAGGCGGGCAGGCGGAAAGGCCTGGGAGACGGGGCGGACCGACGGCCGGGTCCCGATGCGGGAGAGGGCTTCAGGCCGCGACCCGAGCGAGGGCCTGCGGTTCGGCAGGTGACCCGCGAACGGCCGGGGGAATTCCTGCCGCCGAGCCGCCTGGCTGCCCAGCCGCCTCGCAAGCGAGGAGCATGCTCATGGAACGCATGACCATCCGGTTCACGGTGAACGGCGAATCCGTCACCCTTGGGGTGGCGCCCGACTGGAACCTGCTGCGGGTGCTCCGGGAGGAGCTGGAACTCACCGGGGCGAAGGAGGGGTGCGGGGCCGGGGAGTGCGGCGCCTGCACGGTGATCGTGAACGGCAAAGCCGTGAACGCGTGCCTCTTTCCCGCGGTGGAGGCCGAAGGCGCCGAGATCACCACGATCGAAGGGTTGGCCCAGCCCGGGGGGGAGCTCCACCCGATCCAGCGCGCGTTCCTGGAGAAGGGCGCGGTGCAGTGCGGGTTCTGCACCCCGGGCATGATCCTCTCGGCCAAGGCGCTCCTCGACCGGGTGCCGGTGCCCACCGAGGAGGAGATCCGCACGGCCCTGGCCGGGAACCTGTGCCGGTGCACCGGCTACGTCCAGATCATCGAGGCCGTCCAGGCGGCCGCCGAGGAGTTGAACCGATGAGCGCGTGCGCGGTGGTGGGAAGGCCCATCCCCAAGGCCGACGGTCCCGAGAAGGTCACGGGCCGCACGATCTACATCCATGACCTGAAGCTCCCGGGCATGCTGTACGGGAAGATCAAGTACAGCGACCGGGCGAGCGCCCGCATCGTCTCCATCGACACCTCCGAGGCCGAGCAGGTGCCGGGGGTGAAGGCCGTGATCACGGCCTACAACACCCCCGAGATCCGGTTCGGGTTCCTCAAGGACAACACGGCCCTGAAAAGGGACCGGGTCCGCCAGTACCGGGACGAGATCGCGGCCGTGGCGGCCACCAGCCCCGAGGCGGCCGAGGAGGCCGTGGCCAAGATCCGGGTGGAGTACGAGGACCTGCCGGCCGTGTTCGACCCCGAAGAGGCCCTGGGGCCCGAGGCCCCGCTCCTGCACGAGACCGACGCCCGGGGCAAACCCCTCAAGGACAACCGGCTCCGGCTGCCCTGGCGGGTCGAGGCCGGCGATGTGGAGGCCGGGGAGAATGCCTCGGCCTACGTGGCCGAGGGGGAGTACGAGGTGGGCTGGGTGACCCACTGCTGCCTGGGGACCTCCGGGTGCATCGCGGCGTTCGACCCCCAGGGAAATCTCACCATGTACTCCAACACCCAGATCCCGAGCCTGGCCAAGGCCGACTACGTGGAGGCCCTCAAGGCCATGGGCCTCCGGGGGCGGGTCCGGGTCGTGAACGCCGCCATCGGGGGCGGGTTCGGCTCGAAGCTCGACACCTACGCCCACGAGTACATCGCCATCCTCCTCGCCCACCAGACCGGCCGGCCGGTGAAGATCGTGTTCGACCGGGAAGAGGAGTTCTTCGCCACCTCGCCCCGGCAACCGGTGAAGGTGAAGGTCCGGCAGGGCTGCGACGCCGAGGGCCGGCTCACGTTCCGGGAGATCTCGATGCTCCTCGACAACGGGGCCTACACCTCCTGGGGAGCCACCACGCCCACCGTGATGATGATGCCGGCCACGAGCCTCTACCGGGTGCCGAACGTGCGGTTCCAGGCCACCTGCGTGTACACGAACAACACTTACTGCCAGGCCATGCGGGGCTACGGCACGCCCCAGGTCACCTTCGCCATCGAGAGCAACCTAGACGAACTGGCCGAGAAGGCGGGCCTCGACCCCCTGGAGATGCGGCTTCGCAACGCGAACCAGCCGGGCGAGGTGACCCCCCAGGGGTTCCGGGTGACCACCTGCGGCCACCGGGAGTGCATCGAGGAGGTGGCGAAACGCCTGGGCTGGGCCGAGCGCCGTTCGAGGCCCCGGGGCGACGGTCGCAAGCGCCGGGGGGTGGGCATGGCCTGCCTCGTGCACGTGGGGGGCGGGGCCAAGATCTACCGGTCCGACGGGTGCGGCACCCTGATCAAGGTGGACGACTTCGGCAACGTCGACGTGTTCAGCGGCTCGATGGACATCGGCCAGGGCCTCGACACCGTGCTCCGGCAGATCGTGGCCGAAACCCTGGGGGTGGGGGTCGACCGGGTCAACGTGGTGGTGGGCGACACCGACGTGTGCCCCTGGGACGTGGGGGTCCACGCCTCCCGGTCCACCTTCGTGGCCGGGAACTCCGCGCTCCGGGCGGCCGAGATGGTGCGGGACCAGATCCTCGAGTTCGCAAGCCACCTCCTGGAGGCCCCACCCGAGATCCTGGCCCTGGAAAACGGCCAGGTGGTGTGCCGGGAGGACCCGTCGAAGAACATGCCGCTGGAAAAGCTGCTGCGCCGGGCCCACTTCGCCAAGTCGGGGAACACCATGTTCATGGCGGCCCACTTTTACGAGCCGCCCACCGACATGCTGGAGGGGGATTTCAAGGGCAACTACTCCTGCACCTACACCTGGGGCTGTCACGGGGTGGAGGTGGAGGTGGACACCGAGACCGGCCACGTGGAGATCCTGAACTACATCGCAGCCCACGACGTGGGCCGGGCGATCAACCCGATGCTGCTGCGGGGCCAGGTGCAGGGGGCGGCCATGATGGGCATCGGGTACGCCCTGACCGAGGAGATGATCTTCGAGCAGGGGAAGCTCAAGAACCCCAACTTCCGGGATTACAAGATCCTCACCGCGGCCGACGCGGTGAAGGTGGAGCCGGTGCTCGTGGAGACCGAGGACCCCCAGGGGCCCTTCGGCGCCAAGGGGATCGGGGAGCCGGGTCTCGTGCCCTCGGCCCCGGCGATCGCCAACGCCATCTACGACGCCGTGGGCGTGCGGCTGCGCCAACTGCCCATGAAGCCGGAACGGGTGCTCCGGGCGATCCGGGAGGGGGGAGGGTAGGAGAGGCCCCCCTCACCCCGGCCCTCTCCCCCCACGGGGGGGAGAGGGAGACAAACGGCGTCCGAAGCGGGGCTGCCGGGGCGGGCGGTGGAGAGGGCCCCACCACACCTCCTTCCACCGATGGATGCCACAGACCCCCCCTCCCCTGGTGGGAGGGGGGTAGGGGGAGGGGGCGAAAGGCGGCATGCGATCCCATGATCACGATCGCCGGGGTTCTTCTCGCCGCGGGGGCGTCGGCCCGCATGGGCGGCCCGAACAAGCTCCTGCTGCCGGTTCGGGGGGAGCCGTTGGTGCGTTGGCCGGCCGAGGCCCTGTGGGACGGTGGGCTCGGGCCCCTCGTGGCCGTGGTGGGCCGCGACGCCTCCGCGGTCCGGGAGGCCCTGCGGGGCCTACCCTACCGGATCGAGGAGAACCCGGCGTTCCAAGAGGGGATGGCCGGATCCCTCCGGGCCGGGGTGGGGGCTCTGGACGAGAGCGTCGACGCCGTGGCGGTGGCCCTGGGAGATCTGCCGAACCTACGGCCCCAGGTGGTCCGATTCCTGGCGTTCCTGTTCCGCGAGTCGCCCCAGGGCATCGTGGTGCCCGTGTACGAGGGCCGCAGGGGACACCCGGTGATCCTGGATCTCAAGCGGTACCGGCGGGAACTCCTGGCCCTCACGGGCGACGAGGGGGCCCGGTCGATCCTGGCCCGGCATCCGGACGACGTGCTCGAGGTGCCGGTGTACGACCCCGGGGTGATCACCGACGTGGACACCCGGGACGCCTACGAGGCCCTCGGCCGGAACCGATGAATCGCGGGCGCGGGCGGGCCGAAATCCGGCCAGGACGAACCATGACCGCTGGAAGACCACCGCCATAACGTTGGGTCATGTGGCTGCGCCGGAGCCGCACGGGGTTTCAGCCGCCGGCCCGCCTAGCCGCCCAGCCACCTAGCTGCCGAGCCGCCTAGCCGCCTGGCAGGAAGTTCCACAAAGGACGTAGCAATGACGATTGGTCCCAACGGGATTGAGCCTCCCAGCCTCCTAGCCTCCCAGCTTCCCAGCCGGTAGCTCCCATGCGCCTTCATTCCAGCCTGACCGATCTCAGGGTCCTCATCCGCGGCGCCGGGGAGCAGGCCTCCGGCATCGCCCACCGGCTGTTCCGGAGCCACCTCCGGGTGGCCATGACCGAGGTGCCGGAACCCCTCGCCGTGCGGCGGAAGGTGAGCTTCTGCGAGGCCGTGTGGGACGGCCGGTGCGAGGTGGAGGGGGTGGAGGCCCGGCGGGTCGCGTCGGCCGGGGAGTTCGACGGGGTGCTCGCCGAGGGCGCGATCCCGGTGCTGGTGGACCCGGAACTGCGCTGCCTCGAAGGCTGGCGGCCCCACGTGCTCGTCGACGCCACCCTGGCCAAGCGGAACCTGGGAACCCGAAGGGACATGGCCGAGTTGGTGATCGGGTTCGGCCCGGGGTTTCGGGCGGGCGACGACGTGGACGTGGTGGTCGAGACGAACCGGGGCCACGACCTGGGCCGGCTCATCTTCGACGGGGAGGCCGAGCCCAACACCGGGGTGCCCGGTCCCACCCTGGGATACACGGAGGAGCGGGTGCTCCGGGCGCCGGCCGAGGGCGTATTCGAGCCCGTGGTGGAGATCGGCGACCGGGTGGAGGCCGGGGATCTCGTGGCCCGGGTGGGGGACCACGAGATCCGGGCCCAGATCTCCGGGGTGGTGCGGGGACTGCTCCGTCCCGGCATCCGGGTGTGGGAGGGACTCAAGGCCGGGGACATCGACCCCCGGGGCGAGCGCCGGTACTGCTTCACCATCTCGGAAAAGGCCCGGGCACTGGGCGGATCGGCCCTGGAAGCGATCTTGATGCATTTCAACCGCTGAGACGCTGGGAAGCTGGAAAGCTCGAAGGCTAGGCGGCTGGAAGGCATCGGAATAGCCGAGGCTCCGACGGCCCGCGACCGGCGACCGTAGACCGTAGACCGACGACCGAAAACTCCATGCTTCGAGACGACGCGCTCATCCTCGAGATCAACCGGTTGTGGGATCCGGTGTATCCCCATATGGCCCGCTATGCCCTCGGGCGGTGCGGGAACCCGAGCCCCCGCCTGCTCGACCTCGGGCCCTTCGCCGGGGGGATCGCGGTGGCCGCACTCCGGGCCCAATCGACGGCCCGAGCCGTCGTGGTCGACGAAACCCCCGCGGTCCCGGGGTGGGCGGCGCAGAAGGCCCGGACGGAAGGGGTGGAGCCGCGCCTCGACGTCGCCGTGACGCCCCTGGAGCGGTTGCCCTTTGCCGCGGGCGCCTTCGACCTCGTGGTTGTGCGGGGGGCGTTTTTCTTCCTGACACCGGAGGTTCTCCGGGAAACGGCGCGGGTGCTCGGCCCCGGCGGATTCGGCTGGGTCGGGGGGGGGTACGGCCCCGACACCCCGGACGAAGTGATCTCGCCCATCGCCGACCGGTCGCGGGAGTTGAACGCCCGGCTCGGCAAGCGCTGGGTCTCGGCCGAGGATGCCTGGGCCCTCGTGGAGGCGGCCGGCCTCGCTGACCGGGCCCGGGTGGTGGAGCGGGGAGGGCTCTGGATCGAGGTGACTCCGTGACCGTGGAGCGACCCCGGGAGCTCCGGGAGGCCCTCGGGGTCCGCGCCGGGGACCTCGTGACCGTGGTGGGCGCCGGCGGGAAAACGACGATCATGTACCGGGTCGTCTCGGAACTCCGGGCGGCAGGGCTCCGGGCCGCGGCCGGCACCACCACGAAGATCTTTCCCCCGTCGCCGGAGGGGGAGGGCCGGCTCGTACTCGGGGAGGGCCCGGCGGACCTGGCGAGGGAACTGGAGGCCTGGGACTGGGCCGGTCCGGGCTATCCGGTCCTCGGTCGGGCGCTTCTCCACCCGGGCAAAGTGGACGGCGTCGCCCCGGAATGGGCGGGGGCGCTGCTGGCCGCGGGTCTCGTGGACTGCCTCGTCCTGGAAGGCGACGGGTCGGCGCGCCGGCCCGTGAAGGCCCCGGAGGAATGGGAGCCGGTGGTGCCGGCCGAGACCACGGTGTTCGTGGCGGTGGCGGGGCTCACGTGCCTGGGGCGGCCCGCGGGGGAGGCCAGCTTCCGGGTCGAACGGTTCCAGGAGATCTCCGGCCTCGGGCCCGACGACCCCATCGGTCCCCAGGCCCTGGCCCAACTGTTCATCCACCCCCGGGGCGCGGCCAAGGGGTGCCCGCCCGGGGCGCGGGCCGTCGCGGTGCTGAACCAGGCCGACAACCCCCGGGTCTGGGCCCGCGCCCGGGGCCTCGCCGGTGCGATCCTGGGCGGGGAGGCGCCGTTCGGCCGGGTGGTGGTGTGCCGGCTCGCCGGTCCCGAGGCCGAGTGGGAGGTGTGGGAGCGTGGAGAACCTGTTTAGCCGGATCGCCGCACGCCTGGGCCGGGGCGAGCGGGTGGCCGTGGCCACCATTGCCCGGCGCCGCGGATCGGCCCCCCGGAGCCGGGGGACCCGGTGCGCCGTGTTCTCCGACGGCACCCTGGAGGGAACGATCGGGGGAGGGGTGCTGGAGGCCCGGGTGAAGGAGGAGGCGACCGGGGCGCTCAACGACGGCCGAGCCCGGGTGCTCCCGTTCCGCCTCGACCCCAAGACCCTGGCCGAGGAGGGCATGGTGTGCGGGGGCACGGTGGACGTGCTCGTGGTGCCCTGGGGCCCCGGCCAGGCCGAGGCCGCGGCCCAGGCCGCCGAGGTGCTGGCCTCCGGGGAACGGGCGGCGTTGGTGACCCGCTGGGATCCGGACGGCACCCCTAGGGAGATCGCCGTGGTGCGTGCAGGAACCCCGGCGGCGGAAGAAGAGCCCGCGCGAACCGTGCTCGCCACCGGGGAGAGCACATTCCGGGTCGAGGCCTCCGGGGCCGGGGTGCTCGCCGAGCCCCTGGAGAGGGAGAGGGCGCCGCTCGTCGTGCTGGGGGCGGGCCACGTGGGCCGGGCCATCGCATGGGTGGCAGATCTCGCGGACTTTGCGGTGACCGTGGTGGACGACCGGCCGGAGTTCGCCGACCCGGCGCGGTTCCCCGAAGGCGTACGGGTGGAGTGCGGCCCGATACCCGAGGTGTTTCAACGGCTTGGGGTGGACTGGGAGACGTTCGTCGTGGCCTGCACCCGGGGCCACCTGCTCGACGCCGAGTGCGCCGAGGCGGCCCTTCGCTCGCCGGCCCGGTACGTGGGCGTGATCGGCAGCCGGCGAAAGCGCGAGGCCACCCTGCGCCGGTTCCGGGAGGCGGGTGTGCCCGAAGAGCGACTCGGGGTCCTCCGGATGCCGGTGGGTCTGGAGATCGAGGCCGAAACGCCCGGCGAGATCGCGGTGTCCGTGGTGGCCGAGATGATCCGGGAGCGCCGCGCCAGGTAGGGGGAGCCACCTTTTTTTCGCCCGGAGGCGCGAGGGAGACGCTGTTTCAGGGGACCAAGGACCAGAAGAGGAAACGGCCAGCAACGGCCGATTACGTGAGAGTAAACATGAGTTTAGCACAGGGAAACAAGGCCCCGGACGATCGGTTCGACGCCTCCCGGATCGCGTTTCACAGCCTTTCGCGGCGGCTCGGCCGGCCGTGGGTGGAGGCCTACATGGAGCAGGCGGCCCAGCGGGCCCGCACCGATCCCGAGGCCCGGAAGGCCCTGGCCGAGCTTGCGGGCGCACGGACCCTGAACTTCCTGGTGGGCCCCTACGGGGAGGGCCGGGAAAACCGGGGCCTTCTGGCCTGGACGGCGCCCCCGGAGCGGCGCTCGAAGCTCGCCCTGCTCCCCTGGCCCTGCGAGGTCCCCGAGGAGAACACCGCGTGGGTCTGCGGGTTGGCCCGACGGTTGGGGGCCCTGGACGCCGGGGTGGCTCCCCTGGAGCGCCGGTGGGTGTACGGCCGGGTCCAGACGAACCCCTATGCCCCCGGCGACCTGGTGACGAAGCCCATCGCCTTTCGGCCCGTGCCGGAACCGGAGGAGACCGAAACGGAGTTCGTGCTGCCCGAGACGGTGCGGTGGGCCGTGGTGGTCTTGGCGCCCATGGACCGGCGGCGGCTGGGGGCGGGCCGGCCCTACGACGCCAGCATCGAGACGAACCTGGGGTACTCCCGCATGGCCGACCTCGCCCTGTCCCTGGCCGAGGCCATCCGGGCCGCCGGGTTCGTGGCCGTGCCCTGCATGAACGACACCGCGCTCTCGGTTCCCCTGGCCGTCGCCGCGGGGCTCGGCCGGGCGGGCCGCCACGGGCTCCTGGCCGCCCGGGGGTGGGGCGCGGCGGTGCGGATCGCCAAGGTGCTGACCGACCTGCCCCTGGCGCCCGCCGAGCCGCCGGAGGACCCGCTCGCGGACCTCTGCCACGACTGCGGCATCTGCGCCAGGGCCTGCCCCGTGGGGGCGATCCCCCAGGGGCCGCCGACCCGGGAGGCTCCCCACCCCTGCAACCGGGCGGGCGACCTCAAATGGCCCGTGGACGGCGAGGCCTGCCTCTCCTACTGGGTGGAGCGGGGCGAAAGCTGCGCCCTGTGCCAGGCCCTGTGCCCGTTACAGGTGTCGGGGGTCGGAGGACAGAGGACGGGGTGAGGAAACGGCCCCGGCGGCCCACCACGCGAGCCGCGCTGGGCCAGAACGGGTTTGGGCCTACAGCCTCCTAGCCTTCTAGCCCCTGAAGGAGCATTCGCCATGGCCGAGAAACGCGTTCGACTGACGGTGGTTTCGTTGGACGGCACCTGCCACAAGGGCCACAAGCCGGGGGACTCCTTCGTGGTGGACTGCTACGACGCCGGCGGGGTGTGCGGGTATCTGTACCACGCCGTGTTCCCGTTCCTGTCGGTGCTCCAGTACGGCGGGTCGTACCCCTGGGCCCCGGACGGCCGCATGCGGCTCCCTTGCCCCGACGCCTACAACCGGCTCGTGGTGGAAACCGAGGTGGTGGACGGGTGACGGCCGGGCTTCCCCTCCGCATCGATCCCGAAGGGGGCCGGCTTTGGGTGGGCGAAAGCCGGTATCTGCTCATCCGGCCCGAGACCCTGGCGCCGGTCGTGGGCACGCCGGACGCGGCGGTGGCCGAACTCCTCCGGGAGGGGGGGCGGGCCGGGGGGCGGCTCGCGGCCGCGGCGGTTCGGGGCCGGGGCCCGGCGGGCCGGGAGGCGGCGGCCCGGATTCTCGCCTTCGGGGCCCGGATCGGCTGGGGCGTGTTCGAGGTGGAGTGGCGCGACGAGGGGGCCCGGGTGACCCTGCGGAACTCCCCCTTCGCCGAGGCCGCCCGGGGGCGGGCGCGGGGTCCGGTGTGCCACCCGGTGTGCGGGGTGCTCGAGGGGATCTGGGAGGTCGCGCTGGGGCGGCGGGCGCGGTTCGTCGAGACCCGGTGTGCGGCCCTGGGGGCGCCGGCCTGCCGGTTTGAGGAGGAGACCTCGTGATCGCGGACCGTTCCACGCTGCGGGCCGACCGGCCGCCCCCGGGCGCCCGGCTCTGGAACGAGCCGGTGGAGAGGCTCGACGGAGAGGCCCTGCGGGACCTCCAGTGGACCCGGCTGCGAAGGCAGGTGGCCTACGCCTACGAGGCCTCGCCGTTCTACCGCCGGTGGCTCGACGGGGCCGGGGTCCGGCCCGAGGACCTGACAAGCTGGGAAGCCTTTCGCGCGGTCCCCGTGCTCACCAAGGACGACCTGCGCCGGGCCCAGGCCGAGAGCCTGGCCGAGCGGGGCGACCCCTTCGGCGGCATCTGCTGCGCCCCCCGGGACCGGGTGGTCCGCGTCAACGCCACCTCGGGCACCACCGGCACGCCCACCCTCTATCTCCTCACGGCCCACGACGTGGCCGTGGTGAACGAGATGCACGCCCGCAAGTACTGGCGGGCCGGGATCCGGCCGGGGCACGTGATGCTCCAGGCCCTGAGCCTTTCCATGTTCACCGGGGGGCTGCCCCTCTCCCAGGGCATCATGCACCTGGGCGCGGCCGTGGTGCCGGTGGGGGTGGACGGGGGGAGCCGCCGGGTGCTGGAGTTCGCCCGGCTCACCCGGCCCGACGCCATCATCGCCACCCCGAGCTTCGGCCTCCACCTGATCGAGCGGTGTCCGGCCCTCCTGGGGTGCGACCTCCGGGACCTGGGTCTCCGCTGGTTTTTCGCCGCGGGGGAACCCGGCGGGTCGGACCCCGCCATCCGCGCGCGCCTGGAAGAGGGGTTCGGGGCCCGGGTGTTCGACCACACCGGCGGCGGCCACGCGTTCCACGCCATCACCTGCGAGACGAACACCGGAATGCACTTCGTCTCCGCCGACCATTGCCTCCTGGAACTCGTGGAGCCCGGCACCCACCGGCCGGTCGAGCCGGCCGACGGCGCCCGGGGCGAGCTCGTGGTCACCTTCCTCGCCTGGGAGGGCACCCCGTTCCTGCGCGCGAGTTTCGGCGACGTGGTGGAACTGCGGACCTCCCCGTGCCCCTGCGGGCGGCCGGGCCCGCGGATCTCCATCCTGGGGCGGGCCGACGACATGCTGATTGTGAAGGGCGTGAACCTGTTTCCCGAGGCCGTGCGGGGGCTCCTGGAGGAGTTCGTGCCGCGGGTGACCGGGCATTTCCGGATCGTGCTTTCGGGCCCGGGGCCCCGGGTGGACCCGCCGCTGCGGCTCCGGGTGGAGCGGGGGGAAGGGGTGGAGGGCGCCGCCCTCGCCCAACTGGAGCGGGAGATCGTGGACGCCATGCGGGACCGGCTCCGGGTGCGGCCCGTGATCGAGTGGGTGGCGCCCGGAGCCCTTCCCCGTCCCACCCACAAGGCCCGGTGGATCGAGCGGGAGGACGCGCCGTGAGCCGAGGGACCGACTCCGCGGAGCTCGCGATCCTCCAGCGCCGGCTCAAGAGCGTGACCCAGGAGATGGGGCTTTCGCTCCTCCACACCGCGCGTTCGCCCATCCTGGCCGAGGCCCGGGACTTCGTCACGGGGCTCTACGACACCGGGGGCCGGATGCTCGAGCAGACCGAGTACATCCCGGTGCTCGCCTTCGCGGTGGAGCCCGCCCTGCGGGACCTCATCCGCACCTTCGGCGACGACGTGCACCCGGGCGACGTGTTCCTCCACAACGACGTCTTTCGGGGCGGGAACCAACTGGCCGACGTATGCGTGTTCCGGCCGATCTCCGCCGGGGGCCGGCTTGTGGCCTGGGCCGCGGCCAAGGGCCACCAGGCCGACATCGGCGGGGCCGTGGGCGGCGGCTATAACCCCGGGGCCACCGAGGTGTGGCAGGAGGGGTTGCGGATCCCCCCGGTTCGGGTGATCCGGGAGGGGCGGCGTCTCAAGGACGTGTGGAACCTCGTCCTCGCCAACGTGCGCTACCCCGTGGTGGCCGAGGACCTGGAGGCGGCCATGGGCGCCTGCGTGGTGGGGGAGAGGGGTCTCGGCCGCATCCTGGGCCGGATGGGGCTCGAGGGGTTCCTGGCGGCGGTGGAGGCCCTGATGGACGCCACCGAGCGGAGGATGCGGGCCGCGATCCGGGAGTTCCCCGACGGCGTGTACGCCGGCGAAGCGCCGGTCTGCGCCGGGATCGAGGAGCGCGGGTTCCCGCTCTGGGTCCGCTGCCAGGTGGAGATCCGGGGGGACGAGCTCGAGATCCGCTACGAGGGGACCTCGCCCCAGACCCCGGGGTTCCTGAACGCCCCGGAGGCTGCGTCGGTGTCGGCCGCCACCCTGACGCTCCTCATGATCCTTGCCCCGGATATCCCCCACAACGGGGGCATGCTCCGGCCGATCCGCCTTCGGATCCCGCCGGGCACGATCCTGGCGGCCCGGCCGCCCGCGGCCACCGGGTTCGGGAACACCCTCACGGGCGCCCACGCCGACGCCCTGTTCCGGGCGTTCTTCCAGGCGCGGCCCGACCGAGTCACGGCCGGGTGGAACCGGATGCTCGCCGTGGTGCTGGCCGGCCGGGACCCCCGGAAGGGCGGGGCGCCCTACGTGGACATCCTGTTCAACGCGCTCAAGGGCGGAAGCGGCGCCATGGAGGGGTGCGACGGGTACGACCACATCGGCCTCATCAACTGCGCCGGGGGGATCCTGGCCCAGGACCCCGAGATGTTCGAGGCCGCGGTGCCCCACCGCCTGGTGCGCCACGAGTACGCCACGGGCACGGCCGGCCGGGGCCGGTGGCGGGGCGGCCGGGGGGTGGTGACCCGGATCCGGTTCGGGGCCGAGGTGGACCGGGTCGTGGTGTTCGGCGACGGCCTCCACGAACCGGCCCGGGCGTTCGGCCTCGCCGGGGGCGGTGCCGGCGCCCGAAACCAGTTGTTCCTCGACCTCCCGGACGGCCGGCGCCTGCGGCCCCGGACCCTCGATCTCCTGGAGCGGGTGCCCGAGGGGACCCTGCTCACCCAGGTGGCCGGGGGCGGGGGCGGGTTCGGGGCGGTTGCGACAAAGAACAAATAATGTTTGAATGGAGCCAATGACCTCCTCGAGCGAATTTTCTACGATCCTCCGTGTCGAGCATCTGACCATGGATTTCGACGGCCTTCGCGCGCTGAACGACTGTTCGTTTTCGGTGAAGGCCGGGGAGATCTATGCCGTCATCGGCCCCAACGGCGCGGGGAAGTCCACCCTGTTCAACGTGGTCTGCGGCCTCTACCGGCCCACCCAGGGCGCGGTGTACTTCCGCGGCCGGAGGGTGGACCGCCTGCCGCCCCACCGCGTGAGCCGGATGGGGCTCGCGCGGAGCTTCCAGAACCTGGAGCTCTTCAAGGGCATGACCGCGGCGGAGAACGTGCTGGTGGGCCTGCACCGGCATCTGGGTTACGGATTCCTCCGGGCCCTGGTTCTGGACCCGGGCGTGAAGGGCAGGGAGAGGGCCGGCAGGGCCAAGGCCTTGGAGCTCCTCAAATTTCTCGGGATCGAGCGCTACGCCGACGCCGCGGTCGAGGACCTGCCGTACGGGGTCCAGAAGAAGGTCGAGGTGGCCCGGGCCCTCGCGGCGGAACCGGTGCTGTTGCTCCTCGACGAACCGGCCGCGGGCCTCAACGACGCCGAGACCGCCGAACTCATGGCCACCGTGCGACGCATCCGGGACGAACGGGGAATCACGGTGCTCCTGGTGGAGCACAACATGCGGTTCGTCATGGGGCTGTCGGACCGGGTGTGCGTCCTGAACTACGGGAGCATCCTGGCCGAGGGCCGACCCGACGACGTCCGGTCCGACCCCCGGGTGGTCGAGGCGTATCTGGGGGAGGCGGCATGCTGAGCCTCCGGGGCGTCACGGTGGGCTACGGGAAAACCCCGGTGCTCCAGGGGGTGAGCCTGGAGGTGCCCCCCGGGGAGGTGGTGGCGCTCCTGGGCGCCAACGGCGCCGGGAAGACCACGATCATGCGCACCGTGATGGGGTTTCTGCGGCCCTGGGAAGGGGAGGTCCGGTTCGAGGGGGACCGGATCGACGGGTTGCGGCCGGCGCGCATCGTCCGAAAGGGCGTGGGGCTCGTGCCCGAAGGCCGCGAGATCTTCGGCCACCTCACCGTGGCCGAGAACCTGGCCATGGGGGCCTACACCCGGCGGGATCCGGCCGGGGTGCGCAGCGACCGGGACCGGGTGCTCGAGCTTTTTCCCGTGCTGGCCGAGCGGCTGGGGCAGCGGGCCGGCACCCTCTCGGGCGGCGAGCAGCAGATGCTCGCCATCGCCCGGGCGCTGATGGCCCGACCCCGGCTGCTGCTGCTGGACGAGCCGAGTCTGGGCCTCGCTCCCCTCCTGGTGCAGGAGATTTTCGAGGTGGTGGGCCGGATCCACCGGGAGGGGACCACCGTGCTCCTGGTGGAGCAAAACGCCCGCATGGCCCTGCAGGTGGCCCAGCACGCTTACGTGCTCGAAACCGGTCGGGTGGTCCGCGAGGGAACGGCCCGGGATCTGCTGGAGGACCCCCGGGTGCGGGAGGCGTATCTGGGGGGATAGAAGCGGCTGGGAAGCTGGGAAGCTAGGAGGCGGGAAGGCGGGGCCCCCTGTCTTCTGTCCTCTGTCCTCTGAACTCTGAAAAGGGGTTTGTGATGACCGTTCAGACAGCGTGTTTCGCCAACGGGTTCCCGCGGCCGACGGGGCGGCCGGCCGCCGCGCCGCCCGGCGGTCGGGCCGACTAGCCGCCATGTTCTGGCAGCTCGTCGCGAGCGGACTCGCCACCGGGTGCGTGTACGCCCTGGTGGCCCTGGGGCTCACCCTGATCTACCGGGCCACCGAGCACGTGAACTTCGCCCAGGGGGAGCTCGCCATGGTCGGGGCGTTCCTGGGGTTCACCCTGCACGCCCACGCCCACCTGCCCGTGTGGGCCGCGGTGGCGGGGGGCGCGCTGCTGGGCGGGCTCGTGGGATGGGTTTGCGAGCTCGCCGTGATCCGGCCGGCCGAGGGGCAGCCCCACTTCAACGTGTTCATCATCACCCTGGGCCTGAGCATCGTGTTGAAGAGCCTGGCCGGCATGGTCTGGAGCCACGACGAGTTTCCGTTTCCGCCGCTCTTCTCGCCCAGGGGGGTGCACCTGGGGCCGGTGGTCGTCACCCCGCTCAACCTCGGCACCGTCGCGGTGGCCCTCGGGATCATGGTGGGGCTCTTTGCCTTCTTCAAGTACACCCGCCACGGGGTGGCCATGCGGGCGGTGTGCGAGAACCCGGAGGCGGCCCAGCTCATGGGGGTCGAGGTGCGCCGGGTGTACGCCGTGGCGTGGATCCTGTCGGCGGGCCTGAGCGCCCTTGCGGGGGCGCTCATCGCCCCGGTCCTCAACCTCTCCACCCACATGGGCGCCGTGGTGATCCCGGCGTTCGCGGCGGCCATCCTCGGGGGCTGGGGGTCGTTCCCCGGAGCCATCGCCGGCGGCATGGCCCTCGGCGTCATCGAGAACCTGGCGGGGGGGTATCTGGCCGGCCAGGTGAAGAACATGGTGCCGTTCCTCGTGGTGCTGGGGGTCCTGGTGGTGCGGCCCCAGGGCCTCCTGGGGGAGCGGGAGGTGCGCAAGGTATGAGGGCGGCGCGACGTCTCCTGCCGTGGGTGGCCGCGGCCGCGGCCCTGTGGGCTGTCAAGGCGAGCCTGGGGCTCTTCGTGGTGAACCTGCTCCTGGTCTACGTCATGGTGGCCGTGGGCCTGAACCTCCTCATGGGGTTCACCGGTCAGATCAGCGCCGGCCACGCCGGGTTCCTGGCGGTGGGGGCGTACGTGGCCGCCCTGATGGGGGTCCACGCGCCGGGCTGGGGGGTCCTGGGGGCGCTCGCCGCCGCCGGCGCCGCCGCGGCCCTCTTGGGCGTGGCCATCGGGCTTCCGGCCCTTCGGCTCTCGGGGTTCTACATCGCCATGGCCACCCTGGCCTTCGGCGTGGTGGTCACCGAGGCGATCCTCCAGATGGACGCCTGGACCGGGGGGGCCGACGGCATGTACGTGCTCGCGCCGACGCTTTTTGGCCGGGAGATCGGTTCCGACGGCCAGAAGTTCTGGCTCGCCCTCGCCGTCACCGCGCTCGGGGTGTGGGGCGCCGCGAACCTCGCCCGCTCCAAGGTGGGCCGGGCGTTCCTGGCCCTCAAGGAGAGCGAGGTGGCCACCGAGACGCTGGGGATCTCGACCGCTGCCTACCGCACCCTGGCCTTCGCCGTGAGCGCCTTCTACACCGGGGTGGCCGGGGGGCTTTTCGCCTACGTGGTGTCGTACATCTCGCCCGACGCCTTCTCCATCGAACTCTCGATCGACTTCGTGGCCATGGTGATCCTCGGGGGCATGGGCTCGATCGGCGGCTCGATCCTCGGGGCGGTGGTGCTCACGGTGCTCAACCAGTACCTGGCGGTTTTGCAGGACTTCCGGGCCCTCATCTTCGGGCTCGCGGTGGTGGTGTGCATGATCGCGATGCCGGGGGGCATCGCCGGTGCGGCAAGGGCGGCCCTGGAGCGGTTCCGGGGCTGAGGTTCCATCCCACCAGGGGCGGGAAAAGGAGGTTCACCATGAGGAAGACGGCGTGGTGGTTGGCGACGGTGGCCGCGATCGGGATGACCGCGGCGACGGCAGGGGCCGAGGTCGGGGTCACGGACGACACCATCCTGATCGGCACGTCCCAGTCGTTCTCGGGGCCGCTGGTCTTTCCGGGCACCGAGGAGATCGCCGGCATCGAGGCCTACCTGGAGTACGTGAACGAGAAGGGGGGCATCCACGGCCGGAAGATCCAGTGGAAGTGGTACGACGACGCCTACAAGCCCCAGGACGCGGTGGCGAACATGAAGCGCCTGGTGGAGCAGGACGGGGTGTTCTGTGTGCTCATCAACCAGGGCACCTCGCCGGTGATGGCCGTGGTGCCCTACCTGGAGCAGAAGAAGGTGCCGCTCCTCTTCCCGTTTCAGGGGAGTTCCAAGCTCCACGGCAAGAAATATGTTTTCACCTCGTTCACCTACTACGACATCCAGACCCAGATCGTGGCCCGCTGGCTCACGGAGAAGAAGGGGTTCAAGCGGATCGGCATCATCTACCAGGACGACGCCTACGGGAAGTTCTTCCTGGACACCCTGGCGGCGGAACTCAAGGCCAAGGGCCTCGAGGTGGCGGCCGCCGAGTCCGTGAAGCGCGGGGCCACCGACGTGGCGCCCCAGGTGGCGAAGATCGCCCAGGCCGACCTGGACGCCTGCCTCCTGGCCCTGGTGCCGGGCCCGGGGGCCCAGGTGCTCAAGGAGGCCGCCAAGATCGGGCTCAAGAAGACGAAGCTCATCTCCTCGGGCCCCCTGACCGACGAGAAGTTCCTCGTGCTCTCGGGCGGCGTGGGCGAGGGGGTGTGGGGCCTGTCGCTCTGGCCCGACCCGGTGCGGGACGAAAGCCCGGCCATGAAGGAGTACCGGGAGATCCTGGCGAAATACCGGCCCGGCCACGAGCCCAACCGGTACAACCTCTACGGGTACTTCTACACGAAGCTGTTCTGTGAGGGGCTCCAGCGGGCCGGCCGGGACCTGACCCGGGAGAAGCTGATCGAGGCCCTGGAGTCCATCCGGAACTGGGAGAACGGCATCATCCGGCCGGTGAGCTTCGGGCCCGACGACCACCTGGCCCAGGACGAGGGGTTCATGGTGGAGGTCCAGGGCGGCCGGTTCGTGCCCATCAGCGGCTGGCTCGGCATCCGGGACGGCCAACTCGTGGAGACGCCCCTCTGAGCCCGGGAAGCCATGGAACCCGGGCGGGGGCGTCGGCCCCCGCCCGGTTCGACCACGTGGGGTTCGTGGTGGCCGACCTGGAGGCCGCGGCCGAGGCGTTCGACCGGCTCCTGGGCCCCAGCGAGGCGCGGGAGATTCCCGACGTGGGGCTCCGGGCCCGGGTGTACCTCGGGGGAACGGTGGAGGTGCTCTCGTTCCGGGGCGACGTGCCCGGCATCGACCCCCGGGTGACCCGCCCGTGCCCCGGGCTCCACCACCTGGCCGTCCGGGTGCCGGATCTGGACCGCGCGGCCGCGAGGTTCGCGGCCACGGGGCTTCGGATGCTCCGGGGGTTTCCCCGCCCCGGGCTCCACGGGCGGATCGCGTTCCTCGACGATCCGGCGAGCGGACGGCTCCTGGAACTCGTGGAGGCCGGCGGATGAGCCGGCGGGGGGCGAGGGCCCTGGCCCGGGCCATGGCCCCGGACCGGTGGGTCGCCACCTGGGCCGCCCGAAGACCCGGGGGGGAGGCCCTGCGGTTCGGCGAGAGGGTCTGGACCTGGGCCGACCTCGAGGCCGAGGTGGAGGCGACCGCCCGGTGGCTTCGGGCGGCGGGCGTGGGGCCGGGGGACCGGGTGGCCTGCTTCCACCGGAACCACCCCCACGTGGTGTTCCTGTTCCTGGGGGCGAGCCGGGTGGGGGCCGTGTTCAACCCCTGGAACGCCAGGCTCGCCCCGGGGGAGACCCAGCACCGGTTCGAGGACGCCCAACCGCGCCTGCTCCTGGTGGAGCCCGAGCTTCGCGACCGGGTGGCCCGGGACGTGTTGACCTCGGGCCGGGCCGTGGGGTTTCGGGAGGGGGCCGGGGAGGGCGGAGGAGGGGCCGGGGGCCCGCGCTCGCCCGACTCGCCCCAGGCGCTCCTCTACACCTCGGGCACGACGGGCCGGCCCAAGGGGGCCCTGCTTCCCATGCGAAAGGGGTTTTTCAACGCGCTGAACGCCCAGGAGTTCCTGGGTCTGGGGCCCGGCGACCGGATGCTCGTGATGCTCCCGCTGTTCCACTCCGGCGCCCTGTTCATCCAGGTGGTGCCGGCCCTCTACGCCGGGGCGAGCGTCGCCCTGTTCCCCCGGTTCGATGCCGAGGCCGTGGTGGCGGCCCTACGGGAGGGGGGCGTCACCCACTTCCTGGCCGTGCCCACGGTGCTCCGCCGGGTCGTCGAGGCGGGCGGCCCGGAGTGCCTCTCGGGCCTTCGGGCGTGCGGGGTGGGGGGAGAGCCCGTGCCGCCGGAGCTCATCGGCGTCTGCCTGGAGGCCGGGGTGGAGGTCCGCCAGCTCTACGGCCAAACCGAGACCTCCATCGTGCTTTGGGCCTCGGCCGAGGACCTCCGGCAACGCCCCGGCACCCTCGGCCGGCCGGTGCGTCATGCCGAGGTGGCCCTGGGGCGGGGGGGCGAGATCCGGGTGCGGGGTCCCACCGTGTTCCTGGAGTACTGGGGGGATCCGGATCTCACCCGGGAGGCCCTGCGGGGCGGGTGGTTTCACACCGGGGACCTCGCCCGGGTGGACGACGCCGGCTACTGGCACCTCGCCGGCCGCGCCAAGGAGATGTACATCTCCGGGGGCGAGAACGTGTACCCGGCCGAGGTGGAGGCCGTTCTTCGGAGCCACCCGGCCGTGGCCGACGCGGCGGTCGTCGGGGTGCCCGACCCGGTGTGGGGCGAGGCCGGCCGGGCCTTTGTGGAGCTTCGGCCCGGCGCCTCGGTCACCGGCGAGGACCTGCTGGCCTGGTGCGCCAACCGTCTCGCCCGGTTCAAATGCCCCCGGGAGATCGTGTTCCTCGACGCGCTGCCGCGCACGGAACTGGGAAAAATCCGAAAGGAGGCCCTGCAGGCCTTCGGAAAGGCGACATCCCCATGACCCGACCCGATCCCGACCCCCAGGCCGCGTGCCGGGCGATCGCCCGGGCCAGTCGGTCCGAGCCCTACGCCCGGCACATGGGTCTTCGGCTCCTCGACGTGGAACCCGGATCCTGCCGGGTGGAGATGACCCCCACGCCGGACATGACGAACCTTTTCGGCACGGTGCACGGGGGCGCGCTCTTCAGCCTCTTGGACGAGGCGTTCCAAATCGCCTGCAACTCCCACGGCGTCACGGCCTTCGCCCTCAACCTGTCGGTGACCTACGTGAACGCCGCCCGGCCCGGGGAGCGCCTGGTGGCCGAGGCCCGGGAGGTGGCCCTCACCCGCCGGACCGCCACGTACCACATCCGGGTGGTGCGAGAGGACGGCGAGGTGGTGGCCGCGGCCCAGGCCCTGGCCTACCGCAAGGGCACGCCGGTGCCGTTCCTGGAAGAGGAGGGGAAGGGGGACTAGCTTCTCCGGGCCGGGGCGTGAGGGTCTCGTCCTTTCGCCTCCGACCGCGGGGCCCCGGCCCCGGGCCGCAGGCAAGCGGGTCGGTCCTTCTCCCCCTCCCCCTGTCCCCCTCCCGCCAAGGGAGGGGGGACCGCGTGCGGTCTGTCTCCCTCTCCCCCCTCGGGGGGAGAGGGCCGGGGTGAGGGGCCCAACCCCGGGGCCCTCAGTGGACGGGGTCCTCCGGGTCCGGGGCGAGGTCGGAGTCGTCCTCCTCGGCCTCGATCCGGTACTCCTCCCGGAGCCAGCGGCCGAGATCCACGGCCCGGCACCGTTCCGAGCAGAACGGCCGGAAGGGGTTCCCCTCCCAGGGGGTCGGGGCTTTGCAGGTGGGGCAGCGTACGGTCATGGCGGCGAAGAATACCGAACCACCCCGGGCGGAGAAAAGGGGCCGTAGTCGCTACCCCCTCCCCCTGTCCCCCTCCCACCAGGGGAGGGGGGACCGCTCTTGGCCGGCGGGGAGCGCCTGTCTCCTGTCTCCCTCTCCCCCCTTGGGGGAGAGGGCCGGGGTGAGGGCCTCCCGGAACACCTCCTCCATCGCCCGGACGTGGGCCTCCAGGGAAAAGAGCCGTTCGGCCCGGGCCCGGCCGGCCCGGCCCAGGGCCGCCGCCTCGGCGGGATTCCTGAGGAGGTTCACGAGCGCCTTCGCCAGGGCCGCCGGATCGCCCGGCGGAACGAGCAACCCGGTCTCCCCGTCGGCCACCACCTCCGAAAGCCCCGCCACCCGGCTCGCCACCACGGGCACCCCGCAGGCCATGGCCTCGGCCGCCACCCGGCCGAACCCCTCTCCCGGCTCCCGGGTGGGCGCCACCAGGGCCGTGAGCCGGGGGTAGAGGCCCTCGGGCCGGGCGGTCGGGGGCGCGAACTCAACCCGCTCCCCCAGGGGCCCGGCCAGGGTGCGGAGTCGTTCCGTGTATTCCCCCGAGCCCGACCCCACCACCAGGAACCGGACGCCGGGCACCCGCCCCGCCACGATCCGCGCGGCGTCCAGGAACACGTCCACCCCCTTGAGCGGGATCCACTGCCCGAGAAATCCCACGAGCGGTGGGGCCTCGGGCGGCCCCGCCGGCCGGAAGCGTTCGAGGTCCAGGCCGTTGTAGACCACGGCGACCCGGTTGCGGACGGCCGGGGGAAACCGCTCCAGCACGCCGCGGCTCGTCGCCACGATCCGGTCCACGACCCGGGGCAAAAAGCGGTCGAACAGGGGATCGGGCTCCCGAACCCGCACGTGCCACGCGGCGCGGGCCCCGGTGCGCCGGCACGCCAGGGCCGCGGCGAAGGCGCTGAGCGGCCGGTCGGCGTGCACCACACTCGCCCCGGTCCGCCGGATCTCCCGCCGCAGGAACGAGATCCGGCGGGCGAGCCCCCTGGGGCCCCGGGAGCCGGGCCCCAGGGGGCCCGAGATCCAGGGAACTCCGTGGGCGTCGAGGGCCGAGGAAAGGGTCCCCAGCCCCGGCAGCGCGACCAAAGGGCGGTGGCCCCGGGCCTTTAGCCCCGCCACGAGCCCCAGGAGGCTCTGCTGCCCCCCCAGGTCGGCCCGGCTCTGGTCGCTCAGGTGAAGGGAGAGAATGGGCGGGGCCGGTCGCCGGTTCGGCGCGGAGTTCGCGGTCATCGCTCGGCCCCCTCGAGTTGGTGCCGAAGGGCTCCCAAGGGGCCCGGATCGGCGCCGAGGATCTCCAGGGCCGAGGCCAGAACCTCGTCCTCCCCGATGGCCGCCAGACACCGGTGGTCGGCGCAGGCGCCCCGCCCGCAGGGCCGGCAGGGCACCGGGGGGCAGAGCACCCGGTTCTCGGCCCCCAGGGGCCAGAACCGCACCGGATCCGTTGGGCCGAGGAGGGACACCGTGGGAACGCCCAGGGCCGCGGCCAGGTGCAGGGGGCCGGTGTTGTTGGAGATCACGAGGTCCATGAGGCCCATGGCGTCGACGAGCCGGGAGGGGTCGAGGTCGCAGACGGGGGCACCCGTGGCACCGGCCGCCGTCCGGACCAGGTCCCGCTCCCCGGGCGCCCCGAAGGCGAACACCCGCGCGTTGGCCCGGCGGGCCAGTTCGTCGGCCACCCGGCCGAACCGCTCGGCCGGCCAGCGCTGGCTGGGGTAGGTGCCGCCGGGTACCAGGGCGACCCGGGGCCGGGCCCGGTCCGCCGGCCCGAGGCCGAGGTGCCGTTCGGCCCCTTCCCGGTCCGCCGGGCGGGGGAACAGGCGGGGGAGTCCCACGGGCACTCCGGGGCAGAGGTGGTCGGCCGCCCGGGCCACGATCCGCCAGAAGTGCTCGGGGGTGCGGGCCGAGCCGAACCGGGTGCCGAAGATCCGGCCCCGGCCCCGGGTCGTGAACCCGGCCGCGGGCCACCCGAGGGCTCGGGCGATCCGCACGCCCTGGAGGTCCTCGTCGGCCGTGAGGTCCACGAAGGCGCTGCCGGCGGGGAGAGCCTCCCGCAACCGCCGGGCCACGTCCTCGGGGGGGGCGTCGGCCGAAACCCGGAGGACGCGATCCGGACCCGGGATCCGCCCGGCCAGGGCCGCGAGGCCCGGCCGGCACAGAAGCGCCACCGGCCGCCCCGCCGCGGCCAGGGCCAGGACCTCGATCGTGGGCGAGGCCAGCACGAGATCGCCCAGGCGGTGGGGAAAAAAGACGGCGAGGCCCGCCGCCTCGGCGAGTCGCACCGGCCCGAGGCACGGTCCCCGGACGGCGGCCCGGGCCCGGACCCAGTGGTAGAGGGGCGCGAGGCGGCGGATCACGGGGCCGCCTCCGGCGCCCGGACGCGGGAGCCGATGGGAACCCGCTCGAGGACGGAGGGGGCGAACAACAGGGTGGCCGCGAAAGCCAGGCGCAGGGCCGCGGCCCCCCGCCCCTCCGGGGCGGGAAGGAAGGACCCCATCGCCCAGACCACCGCCGCCGCCAGGAAGGCGCGGGCCACCGGGGCGCCGAGGGCGGCCCAGGGGATCCGGGGCCCGTAGATTCGCCGGAGCCCGGCCCACAGGAACCCGGCCTGCGACGCGCCGAGGGCCGTTACCGTCGCGGCCAGGGCTCCCGGAAGCCCGAACCGGGGCACCAGGAGGACCGAGCCCAGGGCGTTGGCCCCGGCGGCCAGAACCCCGGCGCGAAGCTCCAGGCGGGGCACCTCGGAGCCCCGGAGCACCGCGCGCACCGGGGAGGTGAGGGCCGAGGCCAAGGGAAACGCGGCCAGGGCCGAGAGCACGGCGGCGGAGGCCGGGTCCCAGGCGCCGGGCCCCATCCAGAGCGTGAGGAGGGCGGCGGGTTCGAGGAGGAACAGGAGCCCCAGGGGGAGGCCCAGGGGCACCGTGAGGCGCCAGGCCTCCTCCAGTACCCCGGCCGCACGACCTGCGTGCCGGGCTGCCGCCGCCACGGCCGGCATGGCCAGGAACCAGGGAAGCCACGCCGCCTGGAGCGGGATCTTGGCCCCCACCTCGTAGTGCCCCACGGCCGCGAGCCCCACGAAGGCCCCCAGGAGGAGTTTGTCCACCTGGCCGTTCACGAGGTCGGCCAGCGCGGTGCCCTGGAGCCGGAGACCGTAGCTCACAAGGGGCTTGAGGTCGGAAAGCCTAACCCACTGTGGCGCCAGCCTTACCGATGGTACGTGCTTCCGGCACAGGGCGCCGTAGGCGACGGCGCAGAACCCGGCCTGGATGAGCGCCTCGGCCACGAGTCCCTCGAGCCCCCAGCCGTTTCGGAGCACCCAGACCGTGAGCCCCGCGTGGAGCGCGGCGGAGGCCATCACGACCCGGGCGGCGGCCTCGTGGCGCTCGGCCGCGAGCAGAAGTCCGCGCCATCCGGCCGTGGCCTGGCGGACGGCGAGCACCAGGACCACCCCGCGAAACACCCGGACGGCCAGGGGGAGGTCGGCCGGGCCGACCCCGAGGAGGGGGAGGAGGACTGGGGCGGCCACCCAGGCCGCGGGAACCACGGCCCCGAGGAACGCGAGGTAGAAGAGGGTGCCGCTCGAGAGGGCCGCCCGGGCCCGGTCGGGCCGCCCGGCCCCCAGGTGGCGGCCCAGTTCCCGCACGTACGCGAAGGACACGCCGAGATCCAGGAACCCCGCGTAGTTCACGGCCACGGCCACGAGCGACCACAGCCCGAACCGCTCCGGCCCCAGTATGCCCACCACGTAGGGGGTGAGGCCGAACCCGACTCCGGCCGACACGAGCCGGGCCCCGACGGTCCAAAGCCCCCTTCGGGCGAGCCCGCTCATCCCACGGCCCTCCGGGGCCTGAGGAGATCGAGGGCCGCGGCCTCCACCTCCTCCACCGAAAGGGCGATGAGGCACCGGCGGTCGGCGCAGCTCCGGCGGGGCGGGTAACAGGGCCGGCAGGCAAGCGGCCGGGAGAGCACCCGGTGCCCGTCCCCCCAGGGGCCGAACCGGGCCTCGTGGGTCGGGCCGAAAAGCGCCACCGTGGGCGTTCCCACGGCCGCGGCGAGGTGCATGGGGCCCGAGTCGTTGGTGACCAGGAGGTCGAGGCGGGCAAGGAGCGCCGCGGCCACCCGGATCGGCACCGGGGGGATCACGGGCCCCTCGGCGAGGGCCGCCACCTGGTTCTCCTCGCCGGGGCCGGCGAGCCAGGCCACGGAGCAACCCTGGGCCCCGAGGCGCCGGGCGAGTTCCCGGAACCGCTCCCCCGGCCACCGCTTGAAGGCGAGGCCCGCCCCGCATCCGGCCTGGAGGGCCACCCGGGGGCCGGGGCCCCAGTGCCGGTGAAGAAGCCTCTCCGCCCGGGCCCTCTCGTCCTCCGTGATCCAGACCTCCGGATCGGGGACCTTCCGGGCCGGGGCGAAGGGGGCCACGATCCGCAGGTTCGCCGGCACCTCGTGGATCCGGAAGTCCGGCGCCACCGGGTGGGTGAACCCCGGACCCTCCCCGGCCGTGGCCCGGGCCCCCGCGAGCCGGGCGATCCACCGGGCCTTGGCCGGGTTGTGCCCCGTGGCCACGAACAAAAGATCCGGCCGGGGGCGCCGGAGCCAGGGGACCAGGCGCGGGAGGTCCCGCCCGCTCCGGTAGCGGAAGGCCCGGCCGGCGAAGGGGGCGCGCTCCACCACGGACCAGGCGGCTTCCGAGGCCACCACCGCGTCGATCCGGGCCCCCGGGTGGGCCCGGGCCAGGGCCTTTAGGGCCGGGGTCAGGAGCACCATGTTCCCGATGCCTCCGAGCATCACCGCGACGATCCGGGTCACGGCCGGTCCTCCCGGAGCGCAAGCCGCCGCCGGGCCGCCACCTCCAGGGCCGAAACCAGCCCGGCCACGCCGAGGACCTGGACGAGCAGCACCGCCGCCGGCCCCCCCTCGGCCCGGGGCAGGGCCACGGCCGCGAGCCCCACGGTGGCCGCAAAGGCGTGGATGAACACCACGGTCGCCGTGCGGCTTCCGAACACCGCGGCCAGGCGGTGGTGGATGTGGTCGGTGCCGGTGTAGGCCAGAAGCTCCCCCAGGGTCGAGACCTTCCCCGAGGCGAACCGCTCCACGCTGGTGTAGGCCAGGTCGAACAGCGGCACGAAAAACACGAGCACCGGGACGCAGGCCGACACGAGGGGGCGGGCCGGGGACCAGTCGCCCACGATGGCCAGGGCCCCCAGGGTGAACCCGAGGAACGTGGACCCCGAGTCCCCCAGGAAAATGAGGGCCGGCCGGCCGGGCCGCCAGTTGGCCGGCAGGAACCCCAGGGCGGCGCCGGCCAGGGCCGCCGCCGCGACCCCGAGGTCGGGGGTGCCGGTGCGCCAGGCGAGCACCCCGAGGACCCCGGCCGCGATGACGCCCAGGCCTCCGGCCAGGCCGTCCATCCCGTCCAGGAAGTTGAAGGCGTTCGTGACCGCGAGCATCCACAGGAACGTGAGGGGCACGTCCACGAGCCACCACCACGCGGCCGCCTGGGGCGGCACGAGCTTCACCACCACCCCGGCCTGGACCAGGATGCCCACGGCCACGGCCTGCACGAGGAGCCGGAGGCCTGCGGGAAGCCCCCGGGCGTCGTCGGCCGCGCCCAGGGCGAAGATGACCGCCGCCGCGAGCACCACCCCCCTCACGGCCGGGGCGAATCCCCCGCCGGCCCAGAGGGCGGCGAGGAAGGCGAGGAACACGGCGACTCCCCCCAGCCGGGGGGTGGGCGTGCGGTGGATCCGGCGGGGCCCGGGTTCGTCCACGGCGCCCATGCCCCGGGCGAGGCGGCCCGCCAGCGGAATGAGGAGCCGCCCGAGCCCCCCGGCCAGGACCAGGGCGGCGAGCCACCCCGGCGCCCCCGCGGCCCGGAGCACCAGTCCCACCCCCGCAACCCCGGCCCCCCAGGCGAGCGCGCTGCGATCCTCGGCCCTCATGCCGCCACCTCCTGGAGCGCGGGCTCGGTTCCGTCGAGCACGTTGATGAAGAGCCGCAGGCACACGAACCCCTCGGCGTAGCGCACCCGGCCCTGGACCCCCCGGAAATGGGCCGAGGACCGGGCGACCTCGAGGATGCTCACCCCCTCGCAGTTCGTGCGCATCACCTGGGAGGCGTGGCACTCGAGCAGCCGCAGCTTCTCGGCGAACACCGGCTCGATGTCCACGAACACGGTGGGGTTGAAGTCCCGGGTGGTGGGCACCTCATAGAACAGGACGTTTCGGATGTACCGGGTGGCCGACAGCGTGGCCTCGGCCAGCGTGCGGTGATCCTGGTGGGTGTCCTCGAAGTAGTTCACGAAGATGAAGTCGGGCCGCACCCGCTTGAGGGCCCCCTCGATCTTCTGGATCACCTCGTTGTACGCAAGGGGCAGTTCCGTGTCGGCATACCCGCCCCACAGGAGTTCCCGGGCCCCGAGGGCCCGGGCCGCGGCCTCCTGCTCGGCCCGCCGGGTGCCGGCGTCGCCGCCCCGGTCGCCGCCCGTGAGAACCATGAGGTAGACGTCGTGCCCCCCCCGGGCGTATTTGGCCAGGGTTCCCCCGCAGCCGATCTCGATGTCGTCGGGGTGGGCCCCGATGGCGAGGATCCTCATGCCGCGCTCCTTTCCGGGGTTTCGAGCCCGCGCTGGAACAAGAGGTCGATGGCCGAGAGCCCCGGGATGGGCTCGCCCTGGACCTGGGGGTACACGGGGGGGGTGAAGGCCTGGAACTCCACCCGCACCCCGGCGGCCTCGTACCGCCCCGGGTCCATGTAGTTCCGGCCCCCGGCGCCGGCCAGATAGGTGTGGGCCCCCACGGCCTCGCAGATCGCCAGGATCCGGTGGTCCGCGCCGGTGGGCAGGGGGCCCAGGTCCGAGGCCACCCGGGTCGGGGTGGCGATGTCCAGGGCCCGGGCCATGGCGCGGGTCACGGCCACGTTGAGCTCCCACAGGTGGGACCAGGGCCGGCGCAGCAGCGGTTCGAGCCATCCCATGACCTCGGGGTACCCCGGGCAGCGCTTGTAGTTCGCCTCGAGGGTGCGCAGGTGCCGTTCGGCCCAGCCCCGGGAGGTGTCGATGCGCACGTCCCGGATCAGCGGGCGGCCCCCCCCGTGGACCGGCACCGTGAGCCACTGCCACCCCTGCCAGGTGCGGATCCGGTTCCGGTTCTGCCACTCCCGGGGCACGAACTGGACGTTGTCGAGGAACACGAAGAGGTCGGCCCGGGCCATCTTGTCGAACAACCCCGGCCAGGGTAGGTACTGGGGCTGGTGCACGGCGACGATCATGGAACGACTCCTTTCGCTCCTTGCTGGGGAATCAGGACCGCCTCGGCGGCGCGGCCGGTACGAGGACGGGGTTCGTGAGGGCCCGGAGGGCGCCTGGCCCTTCGAGCCGAAGCCGCACGGGCCGGGGCGCGGTCGCGGGGGGCAGGGGGAGCGTCACCTCGGCCGGAATCCGCACCCGGGCGCGGGCCACCGGTTGGCCGGCCGCCACGAGGGTCAGGGCGGCCTCGAGGCCGGGGGTGCCCTCGATCCGGACCCCGACCGAGGCGCCGTCGGGGGCGGGGGAGAACGAGGCAACGTAGGCCTCCCGGTCCGGTTCCCGCCGGGCCACGGTGAACCGGCCGGCCGCCAGGGCCTCGCGGAGCGCGGGCCAGGAGGCCTCGACCGCGTCCACCAAGAGCACGATCTCCCCCAGCCAACCGGCCCGGCCGTCCCGATGGAGGTCCTGGCCGGCGAACCCCCAGGGCGGGGCCTCTCCGGCCCCGGCGCTCCGGGCTGCGGCGGCGTCCCAGGGGCCCCCGGGGTCGGCCGAGGGAGAGGGGCCGGCCACCAGGGCCTCGAACCCGTGGGCGCCGCGGTTCGCCACCATGGCCTCGGGGTAGGGTTCGTCCCGGAGCGTGGCCGCGGCGAGTCCCTCGCCGACCCGCTCGTCGGCCGGCGCCGCGTCCGGGTGGGCCCACACGAGCAGGGCGCCGTGGGCCCGGCCGTGATTGATCACGGCCTGGTACGGGGCCCACCCGGCCCGCCCGGCCGCCGGCCCCTGCACCGGCCAGGGAAACGCCGGGGCGAGGACGAGGTGTCCCAGGCCCAGGAGGTTCACCGCCGCCAGGCCGGCGGCCCACCTGCGCTCCCCCGGTCGCCGGGCCGCGGCCCAGAGCCCCAGGGAGACGAGAAGCCCGAGGCCGGCCCCGACCAGGGGCCCCCAGGGGAGCCGGTCCCACCGGACCCGCCCCGTGTTCCCCGGGACCGGGAGGTCCTCCCAGCCCTCGAGGTCCGCCAGGCCGTAGAGCAGCAGGTGCCGCCGCCAGCCCCGGAGCACGAGGTCGCCCGGAAGCCCCTCCCACCGGGCGTGGGCCGACACCTCGGCCCCGGGGACCAGCAGGACCCCGGTCGACCGGGCCGCGGCCGCCACCTCGGCCAGGTAGGCGGCCGGGCCGCGGGCGAGCACGCTCGGCCGGTCCACCCGCCAGGCCAGGAGGTGCTCGAAGGGCGGCACGCCCCATGTGGCCCGGACCAGGTCGTGGTCGGCCAGGAGCACGGCGTCCACGCCGCGCTCGGCCGCCAACCGCCCGATCTCCTCGGGGGTGTGGGCCCCGCCGGACCAGACCGTGTGCACGTGGGCGGCCACCACGAGCGGCCGGGCCCCGGCCGGGGCGGCCGCCAGGAGGACCAGGGCCGCCAGCACGAGCCGGATCACGACCCCACCCCCTGGGGGCACACGGCCCCCAGCCGGGCCCGCGCCTCTTCGAGCAGATCGTCGAGGAGGGCGAGCATGGTCTCCAGGCTGAACCGTTCGGCCCGCTTCGGGCCGGCCTCCCCCATCCGGGCCCGGAGGCCGGGATCCCGACGGAGCCGTTCCAGGGCCCGGGCCAGGGCCCCGGGGGTTTCCGGGGGCACTAGGAACCCTGTCTCCCCGTGGGCCACCACGTCGGCGAGGCCGGACACCCGGGCCGCCACCACGGGCCGGCCCGCGGCCATGGCCTCCACGGCCGCCCGGCCCATCCCCTCGTTCCGGGAGGGCATGGCGAGCGCGTCCACGGCGGCCAGGAACCCCGGGACGTCGTCGCGCCAGCCCAGGAGGTGCAGCCGATGGCCCACCCCGAGTTCGGCCGCCAGGCGCTCGAGGGCCGGCCTCTCCTCCCCCTCCCCGAGCACCGCCGCGTGGGTGTCCCCGGGCAGGTGGGCGAGGGCTTGGACGAGGAGGTCGTGGCCCTTGAGCGGGATGAGCCGGCCCACCGACCCCACCAGGAACGCGTCGGGGGGAAGGTCCAGGCTCGCCCGGGACGCGGCCCGGGGAGGCCGGGACCGGAACCGGTCCAGGGGCACCCCGCTCGGCACCACCCGGAACTGGTCCGACCGTCCCACCCCCCGGCGGAGGTGGTCGGCCTTCTCCCGGGGGGTGAGGGCCACGAGGCGGTCGGCCAGGGGGGCCAGGGCCCGCTCCACCCAGAGGAACGCGGCCGAGGCGAGGCGGCTTCCGTACCCCTCGTACACGTGGCCGTGGAAGGTGTGGATCACCCAGGGCACGCCCGCGAGGCGCCCGGCCAGGCGGCCCAGCACCCCGGCCTTGCTGGTGTGGGTGTGGAGGACATGGGGCTCGATCCGGCGGAGGCGGCGCCAGAGGTCCAGGAGGGCCGCCAGGTCTTGGGCGGGCCGCACGGCGCGCACGAGGGCGGAGCTCGTCTCGCGGCGGACCCCGGCCCGCCGGGCCGCCTCGAGTTCCGCCTCCAGCGCCGCCCGCTCCCGGGGACCCATGGCGGATTCGTGGCTCGGCCCGGCCACCAGCCACACCCGGTGCCCGGAGCGGGCCTGGTGTACCGCCGTGCGAAGGGTGTTCTCGGCCGATCCCCCCCGGTCCAGACGGGTCACCGCGTGGCAGATCCGCAACTCGGTCACGGCGCTTCCTCCTCGCCCCCCTTGGGCTCAAGGGCCACCACGGAGGCGGCGGCGAAGAGATAGGGCTCCATCACCCGGATGAGGATGAAGGTGTTGGCCCCCAGGGCGTGGACCCCGAGGCCCCAGGTGGCCGCGAGAAACCCGAGCCCCAGGCCCCGGCGGAGGGGTTCGGGGCTTTGCACGGCCGCCCGGCCCCGCCCCCGCAGGGACCCCAGGATCCACAGGAAGGCCCCCAGACCCAGGAGCCCCGTGTCGGCCAGGAGCTTCACGTACTGGGCGTCCACGAAGCCGTACCCCGTGACCCCGTGTCCGAGGAGCGGGTGGCGCAGGGCGTCTCGGGCCACCTGGACCCAGCTTTCGATCCGGGCCGAGGTGGAGGCGTCCAGGGTGACCCCGGCCACCGTCACCTGGGGCTGGGAGCTTCGTTCCCGGACCGTGTGGAGCACCCGCTCCTTGACCGCCGGGGGCGGGAAGGCCACCAGGGCGGCGGCGGCGAGCAGGCACGCCCCGGCCACCCAGAGCCGCCGCCGGCTGTGGCGCACGAACACCCCGGCGGCCGCGACGGCGGCGAGCCAGGAGGAGCGGGAAAGGGTCAGGAGCAGGGTCGCGCCGAAGAGCCCGAGGAGCCACGGCCCCCACCGGGCCCAGGGCCGGCCGGCCTCCAGCCAGAGCCCGGCGGCGAGGCACCCGGCGAGAACCACGTAGGCCCCCAGGGTGTTGGGTTCCGGATCCCCCTCAAAGGGGGCGCTGATCCGTCCCGCGGCCGGGACCTGGGTGAGGGCCCACAGGCACACCACCGCGGCCACGGCGAAAAAGAGGCCCAGAAACCGCCCGGCCCGGCCGGGCCGGGAGAGGGGCTCCAGGCTCAGGGCGAACACGAGGAAGTACTCGGCGTATTTGAGGACGAACAGCGTGCCGGTGAGGGGCCGGACCCGGCCGGCCGCCAGACCCGCGGCCGTGGACACGGCGCAGACGGCCAGGTACGCGAGCACGGGCCGGGCCACCGCGCTCGGCATCCGGAACCGGGCGGCGCGGTCCACGGCCATGCGGGCCAACCGGCCCACGCAGTACCCGGCCACGACGAGGTCGTCTAGGCGGATCGTCACGGCCCGGCCGGTCTCCAGCCCCCCGGAAGCCCCCGGCCGGAGCGGGATCTCGGGCGAAAGCAGCATGGCCCCGAGGAGGAGGGCAAGCCCCGCCTCGGCCGACCCGAACCCCACTGCGGCCACCGCGAGCCCCAGGAGGGCCGCCGTGCCGGCCAGGGGGGCCAGACCGCAGGCGGCCCCGAGGACGGCCGCGGTCACGAGGACCCAGGGCCCGGCCGGACGGGACGGGGCAAGCGCGACCGCCCTCACGGCGCCCCTCCCCAGGGGCCCAGCCGCCCGGTGACCCAAAGGGCGCTTCCCACCGTGGCCGTGGTGAGGGCACCGGCCACGGCCCAGGCGGCCCGGCGGGTCAGCGGGCCCCGGCTGGCCCGGCTCGCCCGGGCGCGCCAGAGGGCGCCGCAGACCCGGCCCCCGGCGCCGTCCCAGAGCTCTGCCGCCTCCCGGAGGGGGGCCGCGGGCAGGGGCGCGGGCGGGCACGCCAGGACCAGACCGTCCAGAACCGGCGCGACTCCCATGGCCGGGGTCGCCGGCACGATGCCGGGAAGGGCGACGAACACCGCCTCGAATCGATCCCGGAGGCCTGCCAGGGCCCGCCGAACCTCCGGGGTCGCGAGGAACTCGTTTCCGGACGCGGGCCGGGCGCCGGCCGGCACCACCCACAGCCCGTCCAGAGCGGGGCAGGTGGTCAGGTGGCCGGTGTCGATCGGCCCCAGGAGGAGGTCGGAGGGGCCGTACAGGACGTCGTCGGGGCCGGCCGTGCCGCCGGCGAGTTCGGCCAGGCCCGGCACGTCGGCAAGGCCCAGGGCCGCCGAGAGCCAGGGCGTTTCGAACGAGGCGTCCACCAGGGCCACCCCGCGGCCGCTCAGGGACGCGGCCAGGGCGAGCTCCAGGGCGGCCGGGTCCCGGTGGGCCGAACGGAGGGGCGCCACCCCGATCAGGCCGTTCCCGGGGGCCCCGCCCCCGGTCACCCGGGAGCAGGCCCGCCGCAGACCGTGGACCCGCGGGGTGTCGCCGGCCGAGAACTCCTCGAGCAGGGTGGGCCACAGGGGTTCGGGGGGTGGGGGCAGCACGGCGAGCACGGGCGCGCCCACGAGCTCGGTGAGGTGGTCGTCCTCCTCCACCCGGTGGCCGAAGCTCTCGGCGCCCAGGACCCAGAACACCCCCAGGAGGAGCCCCACGATCCCCCCGCCGGCCACGGGCAGCACGGGGTTCTTCCCGTTCACCGGTTCCGTGGGCGGGAAGGCCGGCCGCACCAGGGCCACCTCCTGCACGGGCTCGGCCTCCCGGATGAGGGCCTCCTGGTGCTTGGACGCGAGGAGGCTGTAAAGCTCCTCCTCCACCTTCACCTCCCTCTCGAGGCGCGCGAGCCCCAGAGCGGCCGCCGGAAGGCCGGACAGGCGGTCCCCGAGGGCATCGAGGCGGCGGCGGACCTCGGCGCGCCGGGTTTCGAGGGCGTCGCGGACCTGGGCCACGGCCCCTTCGAGGGCCTCGCGGGCCTCCCGGATCCGGTCCTCGAGTTCCCGCACCTGGGGATGCTCCGGGGTATAGCGCTCCAGGAGCCGGGCCCGGAGTTCTTCCAGATCGGCCAGGGTCTGGGCCTTGACCCGGACGGTGGGGTTTTCGGCGTCGGCGGTCCCCCGGAGCCCCTGAAGGGCCGCCTCGATCTGGTCCAGTTCGAGCCGCAACCGGGCCTCCTCCTCGAGGTCGTGGTCCAGCCGGATGCCCGGGTCTATGACCCCGGTACGTTGCCGGTAGGCCCGCAGTTCCTCCTCGGCCCTCCGGAGCCGCTCGGCGGTGGCCCGGCGCTGGGCCTCGATGAACTCCCGGGCCGTCCGGACCCGCCGGGTTTTCTGGCGGGCGTTGAGGTCCCGGTACGCGGCCACCAGGTGGTTCGCTAGGGCGGCCGCGCCCTCCGGGTTTTGGTCTTGCACCCGCACGTCGATGAGGCTCGTGGCCCCTCGGCGTTGGGCCGAGACCCGTCCCGACAGGTCCTCGAGCACGGCCACGTGGGACGGGGCCGCCGCAAGCGCCTCGTCGTCCAGTTCCGGGGGCACGAGGCCCGCCCGGCGGGCCGCCTCGGCGAGCACCGGGAACGACGCGATCACGGCGGCCTGGCTTTCGATCTCGTCGGCGGCCGACCAGGACACGGTCTCCAGGAAGAGCCCCACGGGGGTGCTCTCCCGCTCGTACCGGACGGTGGCGACGGCCTCGAACACCGGGGGCGGGGCCGTCATCCGGGCCGAGAACCCCGCCGCCGCGGCGGCCACACCGGCGCTCGCCGCCAGGGCGAGGGCTCGGCGCCGGAGGATCCGCACGAGGCGGGGGAGATCGAGGTCCAGGGTGCGCATCGCTACTCCGTGAGGTTCCGGGTGTTCAGGCCGGTGCCGCTGGTGAGATTGAGCACCTCCAGGGTGGGCCGGATCTGCTCGAGGAACGCGTTCCAGTCGCCGGCCCGGGAACGGCCCACGTACACCACGTCGCCGGGTTCCAGGAGCGGCCCCGGGGAACCGAGCCGCACGGGGATGGCCCGGGCGCCCTCCGGCCCGGGGCGGAGCACCGCCACCAGATCGCGCCGGGCCCGGGGGCTGAACCCCCCGGCCTGGGCGACGGCCTGGAGCACGTCGGTGGGGCGCTCCAGGGGATAGGTGCCCTGGCGCTCCACCTCCCCGATCACGTAGAACCGGGCCGGCCCCTCCGGCGCCACCGCGATCTGGTCGCCCGCGTCGAGCACCAGCCGTCCCGCTCCCGTCGGGTCCAGGGCTTCGGCCAGGGGGATGCGCCACGTCACATCGCCGCGGCGCACCGTGACGAGCCCCCGCTCGGGGCCGGCGTACCGGCCGGCCAGGAAGGGGCCGAGCCGCGTGAGGCCGTCCAGCGCCACGACCTGGGCGCCGTCGGGAAGCCGCAGGGTCACCCGGTGGGCCCGGGGTTCCGCGAGCCGCAGGGATACCGTGGGATCCCGGAGGAGGCGCGACAGGCGGGCCTCGACCTCCGCCCGGACCTCGGTCAGGGTGCGCCCCCCGGCCTTGAGGCGGCCCACGTGGGGCAGGGCCAGGTATCCGTCGGCCTCCACGGGGAACTGCCGCACCGGCAGGTCGGGCTCCCCCAGGAACACCGCCTCGACCCGGTCACCCGGGCCCAGGCGGTACTCGCAGCGGCCCTCCCGGCAGGCAAACACCCGGTTTTCCGCCGGATCGGGGGGCAGGGGAGGGGAGGGGGGCGGCTCCGGGGTGCGCGGCGTGGCGGCCACCTCGGCCGGGGGCGCGGCCGGAAGCTCCACCACCGGCGGCGGCGCCAGGGCGCAGCCCCCCAGGACGAGGGCGACCGCGGCCAGGCCCCTCACGGTCCCACCTCCGGCCCCAGGGCCGCGACGAGGCGGGCCGCCCGCAGGAGGGCCACCAGGGGGGCGGACCCGCGCCCCCCTTGGGAAGGGGCGCGAAACCTCTTTTCCGGAATGATGGTTCGAAACACAAAGTTCATCTTGTTTCGAAGGCCGGCGTGGCCCCGCAGGTGGGCCGCCGCGACCCGGACCCCGTCGCGGAGGCCGGGCAGACAGCCGTCCCGCAGGAGCCGGAGCACCGCCGGCAGCGCGGCGGCGGTGACGCCGCCCCAGCCCGTGTCCTGGGCGAGGAGGGCGGCGCGGTCCAGGGCGCCGCGTCCCCAGCGGGCCTCGAACCAGGCCAGGTCCACCAGCCGCACCAGGGGGCGCAGGAGGTGGCCGGGGCGGGTGAGATGCTCGAGCAGCAGCGCCCCGTGGACCTCGGGAGGGGGTTCCCAGACCGGGTTCCCGAGGAGATCGGCGCGGGCGGCGTCCCGCCACGGATCCGGGCCCAGGCCGGCGTGGGCCAGGGGCACCGTGGCGTTCACGAGGCCCCAGTGGAGGTGCACGGCGAAGGCGCCCTCGGGGTCCCGGTAGAGGGCCGAGGGCAGGGAGGAGCCCGGGGGCCGGGTGTCCGGCACGGTTTCCCCCAGGGGCCGGAGCCCAAGGGCGGTGAGGACCTCGTGGGCCCGGGCCCGTTGTCCGGGGGGCACCAGCAGGTCGGCGTCGTTCATGGGCCGCAGGTGGGCGGCCGGGTACACCCGGTGGGCGAGCCACACCCCTTTGAGGGGCATCACTTCCACCCCGGCCCGGCCCAGGGCCTCCAGGGCCCGGGCGAGTTGCCCGGTCTGGAACGCCTCGGCCGCCGCGGCGCGAAGCGCCTCCCGCTCGAGGCCGGGGGGGAGGGGGCCCACCACGGAGGCCAGGCGGTGGGCCAGAAGGGGGGCGAGGCGTTCTCGCCGGGCGGCCGGTGTCCACCGGGCCACCTCTTCGGGAGGAGGGGGTTCCGGGGGGTCGGCCGGCAGGCACCACCGAACCCAGGCCGGGGCGGGCCGGGGCGCCGGGGCCGGCAGGCAAAACCGGGGCTTTCTCGGCCCGGGCAGGTCCTCTAGGCGCCCGTCCCGGACCCGCCACTGGGCAACCCCCAGAACCCTCTCGGCGGAAACCGGTTCGGCCGGCCCGGCCTGCGCGTCTCCCCGCACCCAGAGGGTGCCGCCCGATCGGCGAAGCACCCGGTGAAGCACCGGAACCGGTCCGGCCAGGAGCGCCACTTGCCCCGGCCTGGGTTCCCCTTCGGCCGCCGGCCGGACGAACACCCGGTCGCCCGCCAGGAGGCAGGGCGCCATGGAGCCCCCCCGGACCAGGACCACCCGATCGGGCAGGGGCGCTCGGCTCATGCGGCCTCCCTCGGGAACAGGGTGTCGAGGCATGCCGGATGGGGGAAGAACCCCACCTCCTCCGGCGGGATCCGGGTCACGATCTGGTGGAGGGCCTCGAGGACCAAGGCGGTCCGCACGGGGTCCCAGTGGGGCAGGAACACGCAGGGCAAGAGCCGCGCCAGGGCGGTGTCGGGGTCGGGGGGGCGGCGGTAGGGCACCCGGGACTGGGTCAGGAGGTGGAGCGCCCCGAGCGGCGCGCCGCCCCCCAGGGCCCGGCCGGCCGTGCCGTGCCACGGGGTGCCGTGGCACCACACCGCGTCCTCCCGGACCCGGAGCACGACCCGGTCGTCGCTCAGCACCGGCGCGCCCCGGGCCGAGGCCCACAGGGTGGCCATGGTGGACTTCCCGGTGCCCGAAACCCCCGTGAACCCCAGGGCCCGGCCCCCCTGCACCACGGCCGAGGCGTGGAGGAGTACCCCGCCCAGGTCGGGGAGGAGGTGCACGAACAGGAGCTCGTCCAGCGGGTAGTCGAGCACCGGGGCCTCGGGATCCAGCCCGTACACCCGCACCTCCCGGAACGTCTCGGAGATCCAGGCCGTACCGGGCCCCCCGGCCGGGCGAAAGAGAAATCCGCCGCCCGCCTCCCAGAGGCTCCAGGTCTCGCCGCTCCGGAACTGGAGCGTCCCGGAAAAGGCGGGCGGCGGGCCGGGCAGGGCGGTGACCGCCACGTCCAGGGGCGCGTCCTCCCGCTCCACCCGGAACGGCCCGTAGGCTGGCCGGGCCAGGGGGAGCCCGCCGTCCCGCCGTTCCACCCCGACCACCACGTCCCCGATCCGAAACCGCGCCGCCGGCGTCATGACCCGAGCCTCTGCTTGCACCAGGGGTGCAGGCACCACTTCCGGCCCCGGGCCGGCTGCCACCGCTGGGTCTTGCAGGCGGCCAGCACGGCTTCCTCCACGGCCAGTTCCACCCGCCGCAGCACGGGTTTGGCGTAAGGCTTCCGGTTCACGCGCACTTCCTCCCGAAGGCTTCGGCGCGGCCGTGGGCCAGGGAGCACAGGTACTCGACCCTGGCGTTCCACCGGCCGTGTTCGAGAAAGGCCCAGGCGGGACAGTGGTCGCACAGGTTCCCCAGGTCGCAGGCCCCGCACTCGGGATTTCCGGGGGGCAGGAGGTCTAAGATTCGGGGGACGTCGCGTTCCCAAGCGGCCCGAAACCCCGCCTCGAAGACGGACACCCCGAGCCAGGGAAGGAGCAGGCACGGCGTCACCGCCCCCTCCGCCGTCAGGTGGAACGCCGTGCGGCCGGCCCCGCATCCCAGGCCGTTCGGTCCGGTACCCCCCGAAGGCAGGGCGCAGGCCTCCCGCCAGGCCTCGCACCGGTCGGAGAACCGGGCCTCGAAGGCCAAAACCTCCTCGGGGGAGAGCCGCTCCCCCAGGGGGCGGGGGGCGCCGTCGAGGCGCGGGTTGATCGCGGGATCGAACCGAAAGCCCACGCCCAGGTTCCGGGCCCAGGTCGCCATCGCGTCCAGTTCGGGCGCCGTGGCGCGGGTGAGGACCGTTTTGAGCGTGACGGAGAGTCCCTCGGCCACGGCCGCCTCCACGTGGGCCCGGACCGCGGGCCAGGCGTCGGGCCGCCCGGTGGCCCGGCCGTAGCCGTGTTCCGACACCCCGTACACCGAGATCTCGATCGAGGCCGGGGGCCGGTAGGCGAGAAGGTCCCGAATCCTTTGGTCGAGGAGCAGCCCGTTGGTGAACAGGGTCACCAGGAAGCCCCGCTCCACGGCGTGGAGGTAGATCCGCTCGAACCCCGGATGGGCCAGGGGTTCCCCGCCCGTGAGGGTGAGCCACAGGCAGCCGGCCTCCGCCAGCTCGTCCAGGAGCCCGAGGATCTGGGGCGTCGTGAGCTCGGGTCCGGGCCTTGCCTCGGGGCAGTAGCAGTGGGGGCAGGAGAAGGGGCAGGCCCGGGTGAGCTCGAAGGTGCCCTCCACGGGTACCCGGTGTTCCCAGAACTCGTCGGCCGTTTCCTGGGCCCACAGGGTCAGGGGAACGGTGGGGGTCATTCCGTGACCTCCAGCACCCCCGCCGCGATCCCGTCGGCCAGAAACCCGAGCACGTCGGCCCGCAGAATGAGCCGGTCGGCCTCGTACTCGGCCAGCAACGCGTCCACGATCTCGTCCACGCACCGGGCCGTGGGCAGGAGTTCCCAGATCCGGGCGGCCACCTCGTTCAGGGTGAACACCGACCCGAGCTCGGAAGCCCTGCGCGCGGTGGGCACGAGGACCATCTGGGATCCCACCCGGCGCGCGGCCACGTGGCGGGACGGGCGGGGAAGGGGGATCGGATCCAACCGGATCAAGGTCTGCATGGTACGTCTCCTTCGGGGGGTGGGAGGCCTCAGTGGGGCTGCCCCGGGCGGGGGTCTCCGAGGACCTCTGCGATCCGCAGCGACGGGTGGCGCAGGAGATCGACGTTCCGGGCCCCCCCGGACTCCCACACCCGGATCACGGGCCGAAGCGGCGCCGACGGCCGCACCTCCCACACGGTGCCCGACCGGCCGTCGCTCAGCCGGACGCGGGTCGTGGGGGGGAACGGGGTCAGTTCCCGGAGCAGGGCGCGTACCGGGCGGGGGGCCAACCGTCCCCGCAGGTCCTTGGCCAACGCCGCCACGGCCTGGTGGGGCGGCACGGCCGGCCGGTGGGGCCGGGGATGGACCATGGCCTCGAAGGTGTCGGCCACGGCGATGATCTTGGCCTCGAGACAGATGGCGTCGCCGCGCAGGCGCCGGGGATAGCCGCTGCCGTCCTCGCGCTCGTGCTCCTCGAAGGCCGCGCGGGCCGCCGGATCGGCCTTGGGCCCCAGATTCCGTAGCAGCCGGAACCCGAGGGACGGGTGCCCCTCGATGACGCGGCGCTCCCCCTCGGAAAACGCCGAGGGCTTGAGCACCACGTCCTCGGGCAGAGCCGCCATCCCGAGGTCGTGGGCCGCGGCCGCGAGCGCCACGTTGACCCGGGCCGCCTCGTCGAGCCCCATGGCCCGGGCGATCGTGAGGCTCAGGACGGTGACGTTGGCCGAGTGGCGGGCGATCAGCTCCTCCGGGGAATAGGGCTCCAGACTCTTCCGGAGGAGGGCTCCGTCCGGGTCGCCCGTCCGGGCCCACCGGCACACCGTGCCCACGATCCGCCCGAGCCGCACCCGGGAGCGCCTCCGGATCCCGTCCGCCACGCGGGCCAGCCCCTCCACCAACTCCTCGTAAAGCGACTCGCCGGATCCCACGGGCGGCACCCCGCCCCGGAGTTCCAGGGCGGTCGCGGCGGTTCCGTTGCCCACGAGATCGATCATGCGCACGACACCACCTCCTCGTCGGCGAAGGCCACGTGGGCCTCCTCCACGAACGGCGCCCGCTCCAGGTACGCCCGCAGCAGGGCGAGATCGCACAGGGTATTGATGTCGCGGGGGACGCCCCGGGACAGCCGGTAGACGGCC
The DNA here is from genome assembly GCF_054656955.1 of Deferrisoma palaeochoriense. Lineage (NCBI taxonomy): Bacteria > Pseudomonadati > Thermodesulfobacteriota > Deferrisomatia > Deferrisomatales > Deferrisomataceae > Deferrisoma > Deferrisoma palaeochoriense. Next base: position 55,077 of record NZ_BAAHXI010000002.1, on the reverse strand, counting down.
GCCAGGGCGCGCGGCCGGAACATGCACCGGGTGGCGCCCGCCCGCTTGAGCCGCGTCAGCACGTACCGCACGGTTTCGTCCTGGGTCAGGGGGCCGAGCCGCGCCCGGATGCCGATGCGCTGGTGGAGTTGGGGCAGGGCCCGGATGCGGTTCAGGACCTCGGGCTGGCCCAGGAGGACCACCGTGAGCAGGAACCGGTCGTCCAGCTGGTGGTTCAGAAGGAGGCGGAGTTCCTCGAGCGTCTCGAGCCCCTGGATCGCCTGGGCCTCGTCCACCACGAGAAGGCTCTCGACCCCCCGCCGGTGGTTCTGGAGCAGGCGGGCGCGGACTTGCCCGAGGAGCTCGTCCTTCGAGTCTCCCCGAGGGGCCTCCCCCCACTGCCGAAGGACCTCCCGGAGGAACCCCACCGGATCGAGGCTCGGGTGCACGAGGAGGGCCACGTCGTACGCCCCCGGGGCCAGGGTGGCCAGATAGCGGCGACACAGCAGGGTCTTGCCGCACCCCACGTCGCCCACCACGAGCACGGCGCCCTTTCGCCGGCTCACGGCGTACTGGACCCGGGCCAGGCATTCCCGGTGGACCTCCGAGGCGTAGAAGAACCGAGGGTCCGGGACGTTCTCGAACGGCGGAGCATGCAGGTTCCAGTAGGTCTCGTACATGGGGCCCTTCCCGGTATTGCGGGGTCCGACGCGTCGGGCTCACGGATCGGCAGGGGTGCAAAGAGACTTTAGGGTTTTTTCACACATTGCCACCGCAAAGTTTCACACCTCAACGCCGACCTTGTGTTTCTTTGACATATCAGGCGGTTCCAAGATGCCAGCGTCACTTAGTGCGTAATTCGGTAATTTCTCCCACTTGTCTGTAGTTGTTGCATATCCAAGAACCCACCGTTCAGACCATCGCAACTAGGTTCCCCCCGAACCCGAGGACACTCGTCACGTCGCCGAACCCAGGCCGCGGCGAACCCCGGCGGCCCCCGAACCGTCGTCAAGGACGCGCCCGGCAAAAAGCCCCGGGCCAGTCCCGTCGCGGCGGACAGCGGCACCTTCGGTGGGTCCATGGCGGGCGCTTCGGCGAGGTCCGGGCGGTGGCGGGTTCACGAACACCGCCGGGACTCGCCGTCGGGCGGCAAAGGGAACACTCGCGCAGGTCGAACCGGGAAGGGTCTGGGGGGGGAACCCGGAGGACTGGGGGACTCTACGGACTCGGCCGCCGACCCGTCGGCGGACACGGGAGCCCACAAAGGCTTGACCGACCCGAAACCAATACACGGAACCGCCCAAATCAGAGCGCCCAGTCGCGGAGGAGACAATGCCGCCCCGGATAAGCAACGTCTGATAAGATATATTATGTCAAGTTATGACCGTGACCCGGTCTGGACCGGTCCTTGCCGCCCTTCCCCTCCTGCGCGGGGCTTGGTAGAGTGCCCGATCCCACGGTCCCTGCGCGGCCCCTAGGAGAGTTCCGGCCCGGGGAGTTGCGAAAGGGGCCGTGGACGGTTCCCAGGATTCCGTCGCGGTCAGGGAGGTGAGTTACATGCATCGTGTCGTTGTTTTCTTCTCGGTGGCAGCCCTATCCCTTGTGTCCTTTTCCGCCCTTGCCTTCATGACGGACGGTTGCGGCTCCGGAAAGTGCTCCGACTGCCACACCTTGACCCAGAAGGAGGCGGAGGCGGCCCTGGGGAAGCTCGTGGACAAGGTTCTCGGCGTGCGAGAGGCCGCGGTGCCGGGCATGTGGGAGGTGGACGTCGAAAAGCGAGGCCAGAAGCTCCCCGTGTTCCTCGACTACTCGAAGCGGTTCGTGATCACCGGAGACGTCATCGATCTTGAAAAGATGACCAGCGTGACCCGGGAGCGGTACATCGATCTGAACCGGATCGATCCCTCCGTCATCCCCCTGGAGGACGCCGTGGTGATCGGGGATCCCGAGGCGCCCACGCGGATTGTGGTGTTCGACGATCCCGAATGCCCCTTCTGCAAAAAGTTGCACCCCGAGATGAAAAAGGTTGTCCAGAAGCGGCCGGACGTGGCGTTCTTCATCAAGATGCTGCCGCTGAAGATCCACCCCAACGCCCGCAAGAAGGCCCAGGCGATCATCTGCGCCAAATCGGCCCAGATGCTCGAGGACAGCCTGGCGGGGAAGCCGATCCCGGACCCGACCTGTGAGACCGACCAGATCGAGAAGAACGAGGCGCTAGCGAAACAGATCGGGGTGCGCTCCACCCCGACCCTCGTGTTCCCCGACGGCCGGGTCGTTCCCGGCTACAAAGATGCCGCCACCATCCTTTCGTACCTGGACACGCCGGAGACCGGGGGTAAAAAGGAGGCGGCCAAGCACTGACGCCGTGCATAGCACATAGGCCTTGGCCGGAGCGCCGGACGTCCGGGATGCCGAACCGTTCTGGGGTGTCCCTGTGAGTGTTCCGGAGGGGTTGCGGCTGGGGAAGCGCTCGCACATCGGGAGGCGGGGATGAGCATCACGACAAGGGCGGGGGCACTGGGTTTGGTGGTTGCGGCGTGTTTCTTGGGCGCGGGCGGTGGGGCAGACGCCGGGTGGCTCGACAGCCTGAAGGGCGCCGTGGAAAAGGCCGTGCCGGGCCAGGCCACCGAAGCCGGAACCGAGGCGGCGGGGGGAGCACAGCTCTCCCCCGACGAGATCGCGGCCGGCTTGAAGGAGGCCTTGGCCAAGGGGGCCCGGGCCGCCGTGGAGCGGGCGTCCCAGGCCGGGGGGTTCCTCGAAAACCCCAAGATCCGGATCCCCCTGCCCGACCGCCTCCAGACGGCGGCCTCGGTGGCCCGGCGGTTCGGGCTGGGCGGCCAGGCGGACGCGTTCGAGGAGACGATCAATCGCGCTGCCGAGCGGGCCGCGGCCGAGGCCCTGCCGGTTTTTTCCGACGCCGTCACGTCCCTCACCTTCGACGACGTCCACGCGATCTGGAAGGGCGGGAACACCGCGGCCACCGAGTATCTGCAAAAGACCACCCGGGAGGATCTCTACGCGCGGTTCCTGCCCGTGGTGAAGAAGGCCTCGGAGGAGGTCGGGGTGACCCGGGCTTACAAGGGGTTTGCCGGCCGGCCCGAGATCGCCTCCTACGTGGCCGGATCGGACCTCGACCTCGACCACTACGTGACGGACAAGGCCCTGGACGGGCTCTTTACCCTGGTGGCCGAGGAGGAGCAGAAGATCCGCACGAACCCCGTGGCCCGGACCACCGACCTCCTCAAGAAGGTGTTCGGGGGCCAACCGTAGGACCGCTCGTGGAGGCTGGGAAGGCGTCGGTACGCACCGGGACGGATTTTGGCAATCGAGTCGCCACAGGGTTTAGCCTCCGAGCCTTCTAGCGTTCCAGCCTCCTAGCCTCCCAGCCTCCTGGCCTCCCAGCCGAACCCCCGTGGAGGCCAGGATCCGGCGGAGGGCGTTTCGGCGGGCGGGCCACGGCGCCTCGGAAAAGGGAACCGCCCTCCCCTGCCCTCGCTCCCGGACCCGGTAGACCCAGAACCCGTTGGAAACCCGCACCGGGCCCACCAGGTCCCCGGGCCTCGCCGCGGCCAGGGCCTCCCGGCCGGGGAGCCCCTCGGTCAGGTAGCGCCGCCCCAAGGGGCCTCCGAACCGGGCCGTCCCGCCCTGGCTCACCTCCCGGGCCACCCGGCCGAAGTCCTCCCCGGCCCGAACCCGTTCCAAGGCCTCCCGGGCCCGGGACGCCTGCTCGGCCACCCGTTCGGGAGGGTCGTCCGGGTTCACGTACCGGAAGATCCCCTCCAGGTCCACCCAGTCGGGCACGGTCACCGTGGAACGGGCGGCCGCCTCCACGGCGGCGGAAAGAACCCCCTGCCGCGCCGCCTCGAACTCCGCCCACCTCCGGTCCAGGGCCCCGTCCGGGACGGCCAATCCGGCCCAGTCCCCGCCGACCGCTCGGTCCACCAGGGCCCACAGGCGCCGGCCGCCCTCCGTGCGGGGTGCCGGGGGCGCCCGGTGGGAGACCGGGGGGACGAAGCGGCCCCCCAGCGCCTCAACCCACGGCCCGGGGCCGCCGGGGCGGTCCAGGAGGGTTCCCCAGTCGAACAGGCAGTACCGCCCCACGGCGGCCCGCCGCGCCTCCTCGCGGATCTGGGCCGGGGCCTTCACATACCCTCCCAGCCCGAGCCAGAGTTCGGTCCCCCAGGGCCCCACCGCGGCGAGCGCGCGGCGCGCCTGGGCCTCCACCCGGGCCGGAGGTCCGAAATAGGCCATGGGATAGAGGGCGTCCACGAGCCCCTCGGCCGCCCAGGTGCGCCAGTCCTGCCCCTTGTCCCGGTACGAGGACCCCGGATCGGGCCAGACCGCCGCGGAGAGCCGAACGCGCCGCCCCTCCACCCGGTCGAGCTCCCGGCGCACGGCCCGCACCAGGGCCGTCACCTCCCTCGCCCGGGCCTCCGCCCACAGGAGCCCCAGGGTGGTGAGGATCCGGTCCCCGGCGGGCATGGACCCGTCGAGCCAGGCCGCGAGGTCGGGGGCGTCCCGGAGCTCGGGGGGCAGAAGCCGGGGGTCCAGGCCCCAGGTTTCCCGAAACCTCTCGCCCAGGGGGCCGCCCTGGCCGTAGCCCGGCCCCGGGTACCGCACGAAATCGAGGTGGATCTCCCCCACGGGATAGGCCGCCACGAGCTCCTGGACCACTTCCACGAAGAGGTCCCGGTACCCCAGGGAGGCCGGGTCGGCGTAGATCCCCTCGATCCAGCCCAGGGCCCGCTCCACGGGGCCGTACCCGTCCACTCGGCGGCCCTCGTCGTCGGTGAGGACCCATTCCGGGTGGGCCCGGGCCGGGTGGGCCGGGTCGGCCGGGGGAGTCTCGTCGCCCCAGAGGTAGTAGACGTTGAGCCAGGCGGCCACGGGAACCGGGGCGCAGGCCTCGAGGGCCAGGGCGAGGGGGTCGTGGCCCTCCGGCGCGGCGCGGAGGGGCTCGGCCCGGGGAGCGACCTCGCTCGGGTACCAGGCGTCCCCCCGGCCCCGCACCTGGACGACCAGGCGCTCGAGCCCGGCGGTTTTCGCGGCCTCGCAGGCCCGGGTCAGTTCCGCGGGGTCGGCCAGGCGGTCCCGGACGAGCCAGGCGGCCCGCCGGGCCGTGCCCGCGGCGCACCCCGCCAGAACCAGAAGAAAAACCGCCATCGCCAGGGGCATGGGCGCGAACCCTGGGGCGTTTTGGTGCGCGCGGCCCCCGCCCCTCGCGTGCCGGGCCCCGGCCGGCCCCCCGAAGCCGCCGCGCCCTACCCGATCCCGTTTCGGGGATCCCGGCACGGGGCGCATCAGGTCCTCCCCCGCAGCGCCTCCAGGAGCCTCTCGTGGATCCCCTCGAAGCCGCCGTTGGAGAGCACCACGACCACGTCCCTTGGCCGGGCCCCGGCCGCCAGGAACTCCACGATGGCCCCGGCGTCGGGAAACGCCTGGGCCGGCACCCCCCTCGCCGTGAGGTCCCGGGCCAGCCGGTCCACGTCGAGCCGGTCTTCGGGCGGCACCTTCTCGGGGTTCGGCACCTCCCGCAAGCACACCCGGTCGGCGGCGTCGAAGGCCCCGACGAGGGCCTCCTGGAAGACCCGGCGGCGCATGGTGTTCGACCGGGGCTCCACGACGGCCCAGAGGCGCCGGCCGGGGAACCGGCGGCGGAACCCCTCGAGGGTGGACCGGATCGCGGTGGGATGGTGGGCGAAGTCGTCGTACACCGCCACCCCGTCCGCCTCCCCCCGGAGCTCGGCCCGCCGCCGCACCCCGGGAAAGCTCGCCACCGCCTCCTCGATCTCCTCCGGGGCGAGCCCGGCCAAGGTCAGGGCCGCGGCCGCCGCGAGCACGTTCCAGGCCTGGTGGGGCCCCACGAGGGCGTACCGAAGCGCGAGGGTCCGCCCCTCTGGCCCCCGGGCGGCGAGTTCCCCCTCCCTGCCCTCCCCCGCCCAGTCGGCCGGGTTCCCCCGGGCCGAGTAGGTCACCACCGGGCACGGGGCGTCGCGGACCAGGGCCATGACCTCGGGGTCGTCGGCGTTGGCCACGAGGGCCCCGGTGCGCGGGACGATGCGCACGGCCTGCACGAACGCCCTCCTGAGGCTCGGCAGGTCCGGGTAGATGTCGGCGTGGTCGTACTCCAGGTTGTTCAGAACGAGGATCCGGGGCCGGTAGTGGACGAACTTGGGCCGTTTGTCGAAAAAGGCCGTGTCGTACTCGTCGCCCTCCAGTACGAACCACTCCCCTTCTCCCAGTCGGAAGCCGCCCTCCAGGCCCCGGGGCATCCCGCCCACGAGCCAGGAGGGCTTGCGGCCGGCCTGTTCCAGAGCCCAGGCACACAGGGCTGAGGTGGTGGTTTTGCCGTGGGTGCCGGCCACCACCAGGGCCTTGCGGCCCGGCAGGAAGGCCCGGCCCAGGAGTTCCGGTAGGGAACACCGTTCCAGATCCCGGTCCAGCACGGCCTCGAGTTCCGGGTTTCCCCGGCTGATGGCGTTTCCCACCACGACCAGATCGGGGGCCGGGTCGAGGTTCGCCGGGTCGAACCGATCCGCCACCGGAACGCCGGCCGCGGCGAGCACCTCCGACATGGGGGGGTACATGGCCTGGTCGGAACCCGTCACCCGAACGCCCCGCCGGTGGAGGGCCACGGCCACCGAGGCCATCGCCGTGCCGCAGATCCCGAGGAAATGGAGGTGCTGGTTGTCCAACGAAATGGAGGAGAACTGTTTTGTCTGGTTGAACACGCCAGGATCCTTTTGTTACACTCCAAGTCCGCGTTTGATTTTGCTTCGCATAGGGAGGGACTCATGAACCGCGACCAGGCCGTCCCGTACATCCTCGCCCACGCGTTCCTGAAGTGGTGGAAGGATATGGGCCAGCCGGAACTGGAACCCGCGTTCCACTACTGGGCCGACCGGGAGAACCTGAAGGCCCGGCGCCGCCACACGGTATGGCGGCGGGTGGAGGAGCTCCAGGCGAACCGGCGGGCGGCCTGAGGGGCGGCCGGATCGCCCTCCCCCGTTCGGGGGGTTCAGTACAGGCGCACCATAGCGGTTTCTTCCTCCCAGCGCCGCAGATCCTCGGCCCACCCGGATTCCATTTCCCTGGGGTCAGCCCCGGCCTCGATGGCCTCCCGGAGGCGTTCCGACCCCAGGAGGAGGTGGATCGGAAGCCGCTCGGTTTCGTACTCGTAGGGGGGCGGCCGCCACCCGAACCCCCGGTCTGAGGCGAGGTCCCAGAGGGCCGCGAGGATCGCGAGGCCGGTCCGGTACGGCCGGAACGCCGCCGGGTCGGTGACGTGCAGGTGCACCCCCTCGCAGGGCCGGCCCGCCCACTTCTGGAAGGTGGGCTCGAACCCCACCGGCCGGAACACCACCCCCGGCAAGCCGTACCGCTCGAGCCTTCGGGCGAGGGCCTCGCCCCCCACCCACGGGCCGCCCACGATCTCGAAGGGCCGGGTGGTGCCCCGCCCCTCCGAGGCCGTGGTGCCCTCGAGGAGCACGGTGCCCGGGTACACCAACGCCGTGTCGAAGGTGGGCATGTTGGGCGAGGGCATGATCCACGGCCGGCCCACCTCGGGCCACAAGCCCCCGGGGTCCCACCCCTCCACCGGAACCACGTCCAACTCGCACTCCACTCCCCTTGCGGAACGGAACCACCGGGCCAGCTCCCCCACCGTGAGCCCGTGGCGCATGGGGATCGGCTCCAGCCCCACGAACGACCGCTGTTCCGGCTCGAGGAGGTTTCCCTCGGCGGCCCGGCCCAGGGGGTTGGGCCGGTCGAGCACCACCACCCGCACCCCGTGCCGGCCGCAGGCCGCCATGGCGAGCCGAAGGGTCCAGATGAACGTGTACACCCGGCAGCCCACGTCCCAAAGGTCCACCAGGAGCACGTCGAGCCCGTCGAGCATCTCGGCCGTGGGCTCCCGGCGCTCGGCGTAGAGCGACCACACCGGGATCCCCAGCGCGGGGTCCACCCCGTGGGGCGACTCCACCATGTTGTCCTGCACGTCCGAGCGCACCCCGTGCTGGGGGCCGAAGAGAGTCGCCAGGCGCACCCCCGGGAGCGCCGCCACCCGGTCCCGGGCCCACCGGAACTTCCGGTCCACGCTGGCCGTGTTGAGCAGCAGCCCCACCCGTTCCCCGGGCCGCACCCAGCGGCCGGGCTCCTGGCAGAACCGCTCCAGTCCCACCGTTACCATGCCTTCTTACTCCCCGCGGCCCGACTCGCCCACCCGGTCCAACGCCAGCTTGAAGGTTACGGGCCCCACGAGTTCGTTCAGGGTGATACAGGCGATCAAGAACGCGGCCATCCCCGGACCCCAGTCGGGGAACCGCCGTGCCAGTTCGCCGGCGAGTCCCAAGCTCACCCCGGCCTGGGTGAAGAACGCCATGCCGCTCATCCGGCGAAACGCGGGGGGGAGCCCCGCGGCCGCCCCGCCCAGCCACCCGGCCGCCACAAGCAAAACCATCCGGGCGGCCACGAACACCACCGCCAGGTGCCACACGCCCGCCAGCACCGGCAGGTTCAGATGGAGCCCGGCCGCCGAGAAGAACACGATGAAGATGGGAAGCGCCACCGATCTGAGCCCCTCCTCGAGTTCCCGCCCCTGGGTCGAGAAGTTCTGCACCGTGAACCCGGCTGCCGTCGCGATGAGGAGCGGCTCGAGATGGAACGCCACGGCGTAGCGGGCCTCGAACCAATGGGCCAACCACCGGGAAAACTCGGACACCACGAGCGCCGTCATCATAAGCACCACGGGCAGGTACCCCCGCAGGCGCCGGATGTAAGCCGCCAGGGCGCCCCCCAACACGGCACCGGCCGCCACCGAGGCCGCGAGCTGGGCCGCCACCGCCCCCAGGAACCCGGCATCCACCCCGGCCCCCGTCAGGGCGGCCCGGGCCACGGCCACGGTGAGGGCAAACAGCAGGATCACCAGACTGTCCATGAGCACGGTCACCCCGAACACCGTGTCGGTGAACGGCCCCGCCGCCCGTGCGTCCCGGATGATCGCGATGGCCGAGGTGGGGGAACGGGCAATCCCGATCACGCCCACGAGGGCCCCGACGACCCAGATCCCCACCCCGGACAGATCCAGATCGAAGGGAAGCCAGGGCCTGGCCACGAGGGTCACGGCGGCCAGGCCCGGCACCACCATCAGCACCATGCCGCCCGCGATCCCGGCGATGCCCCGGAACCGCTCCCGGAGTTTCCCCAGGTGCAGCTCGCACCCGGCCGTCAGGGCGATGAACGTGAGCGCCAGATCGTCGATCGCCTTCATCCGGTGGCCCCAGTGCTCGTCCACCAGGCCCAGGGCGTGGGGTCCGCTCAGGACCCCGGCGACGATGTACCCGCTGATCCTCGGCAGACGCAGACGGGCAAACACCTCCCCCACAAGGTAGGCCTCCAGCAGCAAAAACCCGTAGAACACGGAAAGGAGCGCCGGCTCAAACCGGTAGGCCCCCAGGGGGGCCCTCTCCACCCCCGCCAGCACGGCCGCCAGGAGAAGGGCGAACCCGAGGCGCACCCACAGGCCAGGCACCCGATCCCACGCCGCGACGAACCGATGCACCCCTCACGCTCCCTTCCGGTAGGCCCAGCCGTAATAGGCCGAACTGAGGAGGTCGTTCACGATCACCCCTACGAGCACCGCCGCGGCGCCCCCTCCCACGTCCTGGACCGGGCAGATGACCATCAGGTTCACCATCAGGGCCACGCTCATCTCGCTTTGGGCGAGGAGTCCCAGGCCGGCGGCACCGCCTCCCCAATCGCCGGCCAAAATTCGGCCGGCCGCCGTGCCTCCTAAAAGCTTTCCGACCAACCGGGCGCCCACGTACACGAGGGTCCACGTCGCCACCCACTCCCCGGAAAGCCCCCACCAGGCGCCGGCCACGAGGAGCATCAGGAAATAGATGGGCTTTTCGACGGTGAGCAGGCGCTCGTGGAGGGCCCGTGCCCTGGGGTGGAGGTTGGCCACCAAGAAACCGGCGGCCGCGTTCATCAGAATGGGAGAAACCCCGGCGTAGGATGCCACGCCGCCCGTGAAGAGGACGCTCCCCGCCAGGACGGGAAGCTCGGCCTCCTCGGTCTGGGCCACCCGCGCCCCGCCCAGGAGCACCACGGCGGACACGAGGGACAGCCCGATCGTGAGCAGGAACCGACCGGGGCCCCCCGGCGCGAGCCAGCACAGGGCCACCCCGAAGAGCGCCACGCCCCAGACGTCGTCGAACACGGAAGAAAACCGAAGAAACCGAAAGGCAGGGTTCCGTCCTAGGGCGGTATGGCGGTCCACCAGGAACAGGAACGAGGTGGAGGTGCCCACCCCGGCGGCCGCCACCGCCGCCACCAGGGGGAGTCCCTCCGGGCCGACCCCCATCACGGCCCACAGTCCGGCCGCCGTGGCGGCGAAGACCAGCGCGCTTTGGCCGGCGCTGGCCGCGAAGAACCGGGGCGGCACCTGGCGCAGCGATGCGATGTCGAACTGGAGGCCGAACACGAAGCCCAGATACCCCAACCCGAGGCCCACGAACGGCTCCAGGCCCTCCAGGGTGGCGTGGTCCAGCACGCCGGTGACCCGGGGGCCCAGCACCAACCCCAGGAGCAGGAACTCCTCCCCGGTGAGGTAGAGGAACCGGCCGAACCGTCCCGCCCGTACCCGGACGAACCACCGGTTCGACACGGCAAGGCCGAGGGCCAGGAGCGCAGCAACCCCCAGGAGTTCGCGCACGGATCCGGCCTACCCGGCGTCCAGGACGTGCCGGTCCAGCACGAAGGCGGTCAGGGTCCCCTCCAGGACCCGCCGGCCGTCCACCTCCACGTGGACCTCGGCGACCCGTTTCTTGCCCTTGGTCTCCACGACCCGGGCTTCGGCCACCAGGGTCTCCCCCACCCGCACGGGGGCGGTGAACCGCACTTCGGCCCCGCCCAGCACCACGAAGGGGTGGTTCACGGCCATCATCACGGCGTAGTCCGCGAGCCCGAAGGTGAACCCCCCGTGCACGAGGCCCCGGTCGTCCGCCGCCATCTCGGGCCGGGCCACGAGCCTCGCGCGGCAGCGGCCCTCCTCGAGTTCCAGGATCTCCCCCACCCACTCGGGGCGGATGGCCAGATGGGTTCTCGGTTCCATGGATATCCTCCTTTTGTGTCTTCAAAGACGGCTAACCCCCGGCGAGCGCCGACGCAAACCACCCGCTTCGCGTGGGCCTCTGCGCGAGAAGCCTTTGCTCCCACCGGAACCCAGGGGGGGGACTGCGGGCCGGCAAGTATACCTTGGAATGGGATCGGCTGCCCTGGTATAGTCCGCCCGCCCGGCCCCCCGGGGCCCGGGCGTTCGTGGTTGCCATTGCGAGAGGGAAGAATGCCCGACGTCCGCTTTTTGTTCCACCTCATCGAGCGCCACGCCCTCGATGAGGACTGGCCCTCGGTTCTTCGACTGCTCGAGCGGGTTCGGGAGCACCAGCCCGAGCCCGAGACGGCCGAGGACGCCTTTTTCCTTTCGTTCCACGAGGGGATGGCGCTTCTCGAGACCGGCGATCCGGCGGGCGCGGTCGGGGTGCTCCAGGAGGCCGCCCGGCACGATCCGGAACACATCTCGGCCCGCCTCCTCCTGGCCGATGCGCTCCTGCGCTCCGAACGGGGCGAGGAGGCCTGTGCCGAACTGGAGGACGCCCTGCGGCAGGCGCCCGACCATCCGGGGTGCCTCTGCGCCCTGGGGTGGGTGCTCTACCAGCAGAACCGCAAAACCGAGGGGAAACGGGTTCTGGAACGGGCGGCCCGGCTCCACCCCTACTACCCCCCGGCGCACATCGACCTCGGCCTGATTCTCGCCAGCGAGGCCCGATGGGACGAGGCCGAGTTCCATCTCGAGGCGGCCCTGGCCCTCACCCCCGAGGATCCCGAGCTCGAGGCCGCCCTCCGGGCCGTGCGGGAGGGCCGGGCCGGCCGAGCCCTGGAGCGGCAGCAGATGCGCGCCCTCCTCCCCGAGATCCGGGCCCAGCGCCGCATCCTCCGGCCCGAGGAGCGGGCCGAACTGCGGCGGTTGCGCGCCTGGCTCCGGTCCAAGGGGGCGAGCCATCTGGAGGTGCTTTTGGTGGAGGGGGTCTGGGCCGAGGTGGCCCAGGCGGGCTCGGCCCCGAGGGTGCTCGACGCGGCCTGGGCCGCGGCCCTGGCCTGGACCTGCCACCGCATGCTGGGGCACGAGGTGTCCCGGGCCGAGGTGGCCGAACACTGGGGGATCTCGGTGAGCACCCTGGCGAAGCGCTACGCCGCGGTGCGGAGGCTGTTCGACGAGGCCGACCGATGGCCCCGGGATGAAGCCGAGGCCGGAGAGGGGGATCCCGGGCCGGCCGGGGCCGTGATCCCGGTGGATTTTCAAAACCGCCAGCGCCTGCCCTTGACCTCCCCCTGCCCCTGCGGGAGCGGCATGCCGGTGGAGTCGTGCACCCACACGACGCGAAGTAAACCCGTCGGCTGAGGGGACCTCGCCCCGCCCCGATTCCCCCTCCCCTACCCGGCCCGAAACCGGGCCGAAGTCTCCTTCAGAAGGCCCAGGATGTGCTCAGCCAGGGGCTCGTCGAGGCTCCCCATGCCGCACGAGGGTGTAAGGAGGCACCCTCGCCGGAGGGCATCCGGGTCCACCCCGGCTTGGGCGAACCGTCCCATGGCCTCGTCGAGGCGCCGGCACAGACCCTCCACGGTGACGTCGCGCGCCTCGGGAGAGGTGGGGACGATGCCCCAGGCGATCACGCCCCCGCGGTCCAGGAAGGTCTGGGCCTCCCCCGGGTACAAGAGCATCTTTTCCAGGAAGTGGAACGCGTCGAAGTTGACGATGTGGGCCCCGCTCTCGAACAGGAGGCCCCAGTCCGTGTTCCCGCAGCAGTGGATCCCGACCCAGGCGTCCTCCGGTTCCAGGGCCTCCAGGGTCGGCCGCCAGAGGTCCAGCACCATCTCCCGGCTCAGGCTCGAGTAGGCCGAGCCGTACACCTCCATCACGGGCTCGTCCAGGAACACGATCACGGGTTTCCCGAGCCGCGCCAGCCGCCGCACCTGCCACAGGGCCTTTTGGGCCGCCAACTGACCCAGGGCGTCCCGGAAGCCGTCGTCGTGGAGCGCCTCCCGACCCGCCGGATCCTTGATCGAGGAGGCCAGGGTCACCGGGCCGGTCACGTGGGCCTTCACGCACCGTAGTTCCGGGGGCGGGTCCTGGACGAGGCGCCGCTCCAGGGCATAGAATCCGGGGGCCCGCCCGGGGCTCAGGCCGAACGCCTCCAGATCGCCGGCGAGAACCCGTTCGTAGAACCCCTCGAGCCCCCGGACCCCTTCGTCGGCGTCGGGGAGCCTTAGGTCGTCGCCCACCGGGAACCCCTCCACGTACTGGGGTACCATCCCCTCCAGCGGGCTCCGCCGGGGCAGTTGGGGCCAGAACGGGATCTCCGGGAGGTGGCGAAGCACGGCGTCCACCGCGGACTCCGGATCGGTGTGGGGGAGGCTTCCGATTCCCGTGGGCAGCCCCCCGGGCGAGAGGAGATCGGACAGGCGAGGGCCCGCAGGTTCTTGGGAGGAACGAAACGGCATGGGTAAACGCATCCTTTCCCTGGGGTTCTGGGCCGCCGCCGCCGTGGTCCTGGCCGTGAGCTGGCGTACCGGCGGATGGGGCCTGGCCGTTCCCGTGTGCACGGGCGTCGCCCTGGTGCTGGCCCTCCTCGATCTGTTCCGCCACCGGGAAACGTTGACGTGGGACTGGGGGCTCGTCCAGACCCTCCTCCACCTCGTCTCGGCGGTGATCCTGGCGTCGGCCAGTCTCACGGCGCTGGCCCACCTTCTGGTCACCGGGCGGTTCGGGTTCGGCTGACCCGGTCCCGCCTTCCCCGTTAGGCCCTCCGGGACAGGCCCTCGGCCTTGAGGATCGAGCGGGTGCGCATGCGCTCCTCCCGGCGCCGCAGGGCGGCCTCCCAGCGGCGCCGATCCTCTTCGGTCTCGAGGATGAGCGGGGGCACCGGCCGGGGTTTTCCCTCGTCGTCCAGCGCCACGAACGTGAGGTAGGCCGACGCCGTGTGGCGGACGACCCCGGTTTTCGGGTCCTCGGCCTCCACCCGCACCCCCACCTCCATGCTCGTGCGACCCACGTAGTTCATGGACGCCTTGAGGACCACCAGGTTTCCCACGTACACCGGCGCGTGGAAATCCAGCCGGTCGATCGAGGCGGTGACGGCGTTGCCCCGGCAGTGGCGAAAGGCCACCACCCCGGCCGCGTCGTCGATCATCTTCATGATCATCCCGCCGTGGACGTTGCCGGCCAGGTTCGCGTGCTGGGGGAGCATCATCTCCGCCACCTCAACCCGGGTCTCGGACACCCTCCTGCCCTCAGCCATCCTCGGACTCCTCGTTTCGGGTCTCCGCCACCCTCGCGTCCTCGCGCAGGCCGTCGGCCTGGGCCACGAGTTGGCGCACGATCTCGTGGAACCCCTCCAAGCTCTCCCCGGCCCCCTCCCCCGACTCGGCCACGGTGGCCAGGTGCTCTTCCAGGGCCCGGGCCGCCTGCCGCTGCTCCTCCAGGGCCCCTCCGATCTCCTCCACCTCCCGGGCGAAGCTCTCCATGAGTTCGGCGGTCTGCCGGCCCGTGTCCCGGTGGCTGTCGGAGGCCGCCCGGAGCGACTGGCTCAGGGCCGCCAGGGTCTGGATCAGGGCCTGGACCCGGTCCATCTCCTGCATGCCCTGGTGCAGATTCTCGGCCACCCGGTGGAGGCTCGCGTTCACCTCGTCGGCCGCGCTCACCATGGCCCGGGCCTGCTCGTCCTGGCGCTGGGCCGATTGGGCGATCTCCCGGGCCTCCCCCACGGCGGCCACCACGGCCTGTTCGATCCGCTGGATCTCCCCCCCCGCCCTCTCCCCCAGCCGGCGCGCATCGTCCACGGCGGCGAGGCTTTCGGAAAGGCCCCGGGTCGCCTCGGCGATGTTCTCCTGCACCTCCCGGATGAGGGCCGCGATCTGCCCCGCGTTCTCCCGGGTGCGCCGCGCCAGGCCCCGGATCTGGTCGGCCACCACCGCGAACGCGGCCCCCCGCTCCCCGGCCTGGGCGGCCAGGATCGCCGCGTTCAGGGACAGGAGCCCCGTCTCCTCGCTGACCTCGGTGATCACCCCCAGGATGCCCTCGATCTCCCGGCTCCGGTCGGCCAGCGCCTGCACCGCGACCCCCAGAGCCTGGGACGCGTCCTCGATCCGCCGGATGCCCTCGCCCACCTGAACCACCGCGTCACGGCCCTCCCGGGCGGCCCCCTCCACTTCCTGGAAGAGATCGAGGCTCCGGTCGATCCGGTTGCGGATCTCGCCCATGGCCCGGCCCACCTCGGCCACAAACCCGGTCGTGCGGTCGCTCGCCTCGCTCACTCGGTCCACGTTGCCGTGAATCTCCCGCAGGGCCCCGTAGATCTGGGTGATCGAGGCCGTGGCCTCCTCCACCGAGCGGTTCAGGGTTTCGGCCCCGGAGAAGAGTTCCTCGGTGCTCTGGGCCAGGGTGTCCATGAACGCGAGCCCCCGCTCGCTCTCCGCCTGGACCCGCTGGGCCCGGTCCCATACCCGTTCCCCCGCCCCGTCGACCACCGAGAGCCCCTCCTTCGCCCCCTCGACGGCCCGGCCCAGGTTGTCGAGCACCCACCCGAGCAGCGTGGCGTGCTCCTGCATCCGCCGCACCACGTCGCGGATGGCGTCGGCGTGGGAGTCCAGCCGGCGGAGCCGGTCCTCCAGGTCGCGGCCCAGGGGGCCCCAGGGGCCGTCCGGATGTTCCCGCGCCACCTCGAGGAGCTCCCGTAGGGTCGCCGGCGGCCGGCTGGTTCGCGGCCACAGCCCGGCCACGGCGAGCCCGACGGCGGCCACCCCCGTACCCGCCGCGCCCCACCCGGCCCAGGCGATCCCAGCACCGGCGAGGCCCAGGAGCCCGCCGATCCACCCGCCGAGGCGAGAGCCGCTTCCGTCCATGCGCCGATCTCCTTTCTCACGGTTCGGTGATCTTCTCTCGGATCGGCCACGGCGGCGCGTCACTTGACCCCGGCGGGGATTCCTCGTCCCTCCAAAATTTCTCCTCCAGGCGCTCCAGGAGCGGGGCCAGGGTTTTCGGCCGGCGGGCGCTCACGGCCACGCCGCCGTGGAGCCGGGCCAGCCGCTCGGCCTCGCCCGGGGGCAGGAGGTCCGCCTTGTTGAACACCAGCAGCGTGGGCTTGTCGCCGAGGTCGAGTTCGCCCAGCAGCCGCTCCACGGCCCGGATCTGGGCCTCGAAGGCGGGGTTCGCCACGTCCACCACGTGGAGCAGGAGATCCGCGTCGTGGAGCTCCTCGAGGGTGGCCCGAAACGCCCCCACGAGCCCTTCGGGAAGATCCCGGAGGAACCCCACGGTGTCCGTGATGATCACTTCCCGTTCCCGGGGGAACCGAAGCCGGCGGGTCGAGGTGTCCAGGGTGGCGAAAAGGAGGTCCTCGGTGAACACCTCGGAGCGGGTGAGCGCGTTCAGGAGCGTGCTCTTCCCGGCGTTCGTGTACCCCACGATGCTCACGATCGGCACGCCCGAGCGCTGCCGCCGCTGCCGCCGTTGGGTGCGGCCCCGGGCCAGGGCCTCGAGCCGGCGCTCCAGGTGGGCGATGCGGTCGCGAACCCGGCGGCGGTCCACCTCGAGCTTCGTCTCCCCCGGCCCCCGCCCGCCGATGCCGCCCGTGAGCCGGCTCATGGCCAGCCCCTTGCCCCGCAGCCGCGGCAGGATGTACCGGAGCTGGGCCAGCTCCACCTGCACCTTGCCGTCAGGGGTGTGGGCCCGGCGGGCGAAGATGTCGAGGATGAGCTGGGTGCGGTCGATCACCCGGACCTCGGCCAGTTCCGAGATGGCCTGGGCCTGGGCCGGCGAGAGCTCCTGGTCGAACACGAGGAGATCGGCCCCCTTCTGGAGGGCCGACGCGATCACCTCCCGGAGCCTCCCCTCCCCCAGGAGGTACCGGGGATTGATCCGCCGGGGCCGCTGGACCACGGTTTCCACCGGCTCCACGCCTGCGGTCCGGCACAGCTCCCGCAACTCCCGGACCCGTTCCTCCACCTCGTGGCGGGGCGCCGTAGACACGTGGACCAGGATGGCCCGGTCGGCGGCGAGGCGGGTCTCCACCGTGCCCGCCTGGCGGCTGGCGATCTCGTCCTCGAGGGCCCGGATGAACTCCCCGAAGGGCAGCCGGAAGGCGAAGAAGTCCTGGGGCGGAAGGAGCCGGTAGGTCTCCCCCCTGGGGTTCGGCGGCAGGAGGTGGGCTACCCGGATCGTACCGGGCCGCCCCTCGCGAGTGACCCCCACAGCGGCCATGGCGTCGAGCCGGAGGAGCGTCAGGTCCGCGAGGTCGTCCTCGTTCAGATCCTCGCCCCGCAGATGGGTGTGGACGCACCGGACCCCCCGGAGCTTTCCCCGACCCAGGCCGTGGCGGGAGAGGTCGGGGATCAGGATGCCGGCCTCGTCGCCCACCACCACGTGGAGCACGCTGCCCCGCCGGTCCACGAGCACCCCCACCTGGCGGCCCGTCTCCCGGCTCAGCCGGGCCATCTGGTTGGCGAGCTCCGCGGTGACCAGGTCCTCCTCGGGGATCCTCCGGCGGTAGAGGCGCTCGAGCGCCCGGATCTGGCTGGGCTTGAGGCCCGTCAGGTTGCCCTGCACCTGGGAAATGGGTCGTCACCTCCTCGCGGTCCGGTTCTTGGACTCCATCCTATCACCCGGATTCCCCGAGGAGGAAGCGGATCCACGCCTCCATCCCCTCCCCCGTGCGGGCCGACACCACGAACACCCTGAGCTCCGGGTTCACGGCGCGCAGGTTCCGCAGCAGGAGGTCCAGGTCCACGTCCAGGTGGGGCAGCAGGTCCGCCTTGGTGACCACGGCGGCGGTGGCGTGGTGGAACACGGCCGGGTACTTGAGCGGCTTATCCTCGCCCTCGGTCACGCTCACGAGGGCCACCTTCTCGTCCTCCCCGAGGTCGTAGGTGGCCGGGCAGACGAGGTTCCCCACGTTCTCGATGATCAGGAGGTCGACGCCCCCCGGGCTCCGGTGCCGGAGCCGGTCGAACGCCCGCCGGACCATGGCGGCGTCGAGATGGCAGGCTCCCCCCGTCACCACGGCCTCCACGGGCACACCGGTGCGGGCGATGCGCTCCGCGTCGTTCTCGGTTTGGACGTCGCCCTCGATCACCGCGGCCCGCACGCCTCCGGGCAGCCGGCGCAGGGTCGTCTCGAGGAGCGTGGTCTTCCCGGAACCCGGGCTCGAGATCAGGTTCACGCTCCGGCGCACCCCGGCGGAGGCAAACAACTCGTGATTCGCCTTCGCCAGAGCGTCGTTACGAGCCAATATTTTTTGTTCTACCCGAAGTTCGGTCATCCGTCCTCCACGTCCAGTTCCTCCAGCAGGAGCTCGTCGCCGGCCACCATCTCGGCGCCCTCCCGGCCGCAGGCCGGGCACGGGTCGAAATACCCCTGGGCGGGGAACCGCTCGCCGCAGTGGCCGCACAGGAACTCGGCCTCCCGCACCTCCATGTCCACCCGGGCCCCCTCGAGCACGGGATCCTCGAGGAGGGTTTCCAGGGCGAACCGAAGGGTTTCGGGCTCCACCCCGGACCACCGGCCCACCACCACCTTGAGCCGGGCGATCCGGGCCGCTCCCTCCCGCTCGGCCGTCTCGCGGGCGAGCCGCAACACTTCCATGGCGATTCCGGTTTCGTGCACGGGCAGGTGGCCTCCGGTTGTGGGCTCGCGGCGTTCGGTCGTCCCCGCCGCGCATCGGGCGCCCGTTATAGGGGTGCGGGGGCCGGGTGTCAACGCGGGCCCGGGGGTTCCCGGCCGCGGGGCGTTGTGGTAGTAAGTGCCGACCCCGTTCCCCCCCCATGCGGAGGAGTCCGATGGCCGACATCAAGAAGATGTACCGCACCGTGATGGACGACCATTTCCCCGACCGCCTGACCATCACCTTCGGCGACCAGACCCTGGAGTACCGCAAGCGCACCTGGAAGCTCCCGGACGCATCCGGCGGGCTGGTGGAGAAGGGCCTTCGGTACGGGGAGAATCCCGGCCAGGAGGCGGCCCTCTACGAGCTCGTGGGCGGAAACCTGACGCTCGGCGAGTGCACCTTCATCGGGCCGGGCCTGGGTCTCGTCTCGTCCCTGGCCGAGGAGCACATGCTCCAGGCCGGAAAGCACCCCGGGAAGATCAACCTGACCGACGTGGACAACGGCCTCAACATCCTGCGGTACCTGATGGACCGGCCCACGGCCGTGATCCTCAAACACAACAACCCGAGCGGCGCCGCCGAGGCCGAAAGCCTCGAGCAGGCGTTCCGCCGGGCGTTCCGGGCCGATCGCATCGCCGCGTTCGGCGGGGCCTTGGTGGTCAACCGGCCGCTGGACCGGGCCACGGCCGAGGCCGTGGTGGAGCAGTACCTGGAGGTGGTCGCGGCCCCCGACTACGAGGAGGGGGTGATCGAGATCCTCAAACGCCGCAAGGACCTTCGCATCCTGGCCGTGCCCCGTATGGACCGACTGGCCGAGTACCGCACCCGCCGGTTCGTGGACTTCAAGAGCCTGATCGACGGGGGCCTCATCGTGCAGCAGTCGCCCCTGAACGCCATCCAGAGCCCCTCCGATTTCCAGCCGGCCGTGGCCACCCACGAGGGCCGGGAGTACCGGGTGAACCGCGAACCGACCCCCGCGGAGCTCGCGGACCTCTTCTTCGGCTGGTGCGTGGAACAGGGGGTCACCTCGAACTCCGTGCTGTACGTGAAGGACCGGTGCACGGTGGGGATCGGCACCGGGGAGCAGGACCGGGTGGGGGTGGCCGAGATCGCGGTGTTCAAGGCCTACACCAAGTACGCCGACGCCCTGTGCTACGACCGCCACGGCCTGCCCTACAAGGACCTGGAGCTGCGGGTTCGCAAAGGGGAGGCCGACCAGGCCCTGCTCGACGAGATCCAGGAGGAAACCCGCCGCGCCAAGGGCGGGCTCATCGGCTCGGCCATGATCAGCGACGCCTTCTTCCCCTTCCGCGACGGGGTGGACGTGGGGCTCCGGGAGGGGGTCACGGCCGTGTGCCAGCCCGGCGGCGCCAACCGGGATTGGGAGGTGATCGAGGCCGTGAACGAGGCCGGCGCCACCATGGTGTTCACCGGGCAGAGGTGCTTCAAGCACTAACGTGCGGACGTTGGGACGGTAGGACGTTCGCACGGAACGATCGGGGGGGGCGGGGGGGTGAGAAACGGGACACCCCTCCCCACGGAGAGACCCATGACGCTATCGCGGAAGGCCCGTTCTTTCACCGAGTCCGTCATCCGCGAGATGACCCGCCACGCCGTGGCCCACGGGGCGGTGAACCTGGCCCAGGGGTTTCCCGATTTCCCCTGCCCCCGGGAACTCAAGGACGCGGCGTGCCGGGCGATCCAGGACGACATCAACCAGTACGCCATCACCTGGGGCGCCCGGCCGTTCCGGGAGGCCCTGGCCGAGAAGACCCGCCGGTTCCTGGGGATCGAGGTGGACCCGGAGGCCGAGATCACCGTGACCTGCGGATCCACCGAGGCCATGATCGCGGCCCTCCTGGCCGTGGTGGATCCCGGGGACGAGGTGGTGGTGTTCGAGCCCTTCTACGAGAACTACGGGCCCGACGCGATCCTGTGCGGCGCTACGCCCCGGTACGTGGCGCTGCGGCCCGTGGAGGAAGGGGGTGTGCGTCGCTGGGCGTTCGATCCGGACGACCTCGCCCGGGCGTTTTCCCCCCGCACCCGGGCCGTGGTCTTGAACACCCCCCAGAACCCCACCGGCAAGGTGTTCACGGCGGAGGAACTCGGGGCGGTGGCCTCCCTGTGCCGGGAGCATGACGCCGTGCTCGTGACCGACGAGATCTACGAGCACATCGTGTTCGACGGCCGCCGGCACGTGGCCCCCATGACCCTTCCGGGGATGCGGGACCGCACCATCGCGATCAGCGGCCTCAGCAAGACCTACTCGGTCACCGGCTGGCGCATCGGGTACGCCATCGCCTGCCCCGAACTCACGGCGGGCATCCGGAAGGTCCACGACTTCCTTACGGTAGGCGCCGCGGCCCCCCTCCAGGAGGCCGGCGCCGTGGCTCTGGGGCTGCCGGAGGCCTACTACCGCGACCTCGCGGACCTCTACCAGGCCAAGCGGGACCGGTTCGTTCCCCGGCTCGAGGCCCTGGGGTTTCGGTGCTTCCCTCCGGAGGGGGCCTACTACGTGATGGCCGACGTCTCGGGGTTCGGGGCGAAGGATGACACCGCCTTCGCCGTGGAGCTCGTGCGGCACGCCGGGGTCGCGGTGGTTCCCGGGTCGAGCTTCTTCTCCGACCCGGCGCTGGGGAGAAACCTGGTGCGGTTTTGCTTTTGCAAGCGGGACGAAACCCTGGACGAGGCGCTCGACCGCCTGGAGCGCTGGGCCCGGGCCGGAGCCGGGTAGCCCACCCCGGGGGCGGGCTGGCTCCCCTATTCCTGTCTCGCCCCCGCCTCCGACCAGATCGCCCCGGCCGAGGAGGTGCCGATCCGGTCGGCCCCGGCGTCGAGGAGCGCCAGGGCCTGCTCCAGGGTCCGGATCCCCCCCGAGGCCTTCACCCCGCACCGGCCGCGGGCCACCTGCCGAAGCACCCGCACGTCGTCCAGGCTCGCGCCCCGTGGCCCGAACCCGGTGGACGTCTTCAGGAAGTCGGCCCCACACCCGAGGGCCAGGGCCCCGGCTTCCTTGAGCCGGGGTGGATCGAGGTAGGCCGTCTCGAGGATCACCTTGAGCACCCGTTCCCCCGCCGCCGTCCTGAGGGTGCGCAGTTCCTCGGCCACGGCCCGGTAGCGCCCCTCGAGAAACCACCCGACATTCCAGACCGCGTCCACCTCCTCGGCCCCGTCGCGAAGGGCCTGCTCCACCTCCGCCGCCTTGGCCCGGGTGGACGAGGTGCCCAGGGGGAACCCGGCCACGGTCACCACCCGAACCCCGGTTCCCCGCAGGTGCCCCGCCGCCTCGGCCACCCGGCACGGGCTCACGCACACCCCGACCCAGCCGTGCTCGGCCGCCTCCCGGCACAGCGCCTCCACCTGGGCGGCCGAGGCCACCGGGGAAAGAAGCGTGGACTCCAGGGCCCCCCTAAGCCGATCGAGATCCATGACGGTTTCTCCTACTACGACCAACGGAAAGTGTTGTCAGATCCCCGGCGTTACAACGGAAACCGGCGGGTGGGGGGCTGGTGGAGAGCCGGGTGCGGCCCCTTACCTCGCCGCGCCATCACCACGCCCGGATCGCTTTGAAAGGTTCGGAACGTCCGCCACCCCCGCCCCGCCCTGCCGAGCCGACAACGGCATGGAAAGGCGCGGCGATCCGGTGCCGCACTCGCGCCCGGCCGTAACCAGTCCCCCACCCGCCCCCCGGCAATACTTTTGAAGGTATTGGTAACGCTTCGAAGGAACTTCGGTCCACGATCGCCGGTCGGTGGTCCCCGGTCCCTCAGCCCATGGCGCGGCGGTCCTCCCTGCGGCCGAAACCGGGTCAAGCCCCAAGGCTCAACCTTCCCCTGCCGATTGCCGATCCGAACGGGCACCGGGTAGGCTTGAGACAAAGGACACCGCGATGCGCATCCGGAACGCTTTCCTCCTGATCGGCCTTCTCCTCCTCGCCTCGTGCGCGGCCCATCTCGACGCCCGCACCGACGACGAGGTGCCCCCGCGGTTTTCCCACCTCCTCGCGGAAGCCGACCGGCGCGTCGGCCAGTTCGTGGTGATCGGCGGGGTGGTGGAGGAGGTCCGGGCCACCGAAACCGGCACCGAACTGCGGCTCCTCCACAAACCCATCGACGGGTGGGACCGGCCCCGCACCGACCGTCTGGGCGACGGCCGCATCCTCGCCCAGTATGACGCCGAACTGGATCCGCGGCTGTTCTCCCCCGGCCGGGCCGTCACCGTGGTTGGGGAACTCGCGGGCACGGCCGAACGAACCGAGGGGGACGCCACGCGCCGGTACCTCGTCGTCAAGGCCGCCGAGGTGCGGGCCTGGTCCCGCCGGGAACTCGCCCGGACCCCGTTTTCCCGCGCGGAAGCCTGGTATCCCCCCTGGTACGACCCGGCCGTGGGCACCCGGCCGTGGTGGTGGTAAGAACGGCCGTGAATCGGGAATCGTAAATCGTGAATCGCCCGGGCGCCCGCGCCGCCGGACGCGAGTGCGAGGTCTTCCCTCGCTCGGGCTGCCGTCCGTCCCGTCACCCGAACGGCGCGGCAAGCCAGCGCTCCACGTCGCCCTCCGGTTCGGGCTCGAACCCGAAGGCCGCGTGCCACATTGCCGGGGTTTCCATGCAGAGGTAGAGCCGCAACTCCTCTCCCCCCCGGCGGCGGATCCGGTCGGCCAGGAACCGGTAGGCGTCGCGCCGTAGCGGCCAGAAGTACCGGAGCTTCCCGTCCGGCCCGGGAACGTGCTCCCCGAAAAACGCCCTCGCCCCCCGGAGTTTGGGGCCCCAGCGCTCCAGGAACCGCCGGGGGAACCGAAGCGTGCCGAGGCTCACCCAGGCCACCCGGTCGGCGGGCACGGCCGAGAACAGGGCCTCCACGACCCCCGAGTAGGCTTCCCGCCACCCCGGCTCCAGGGTCACCGGATCGAAATGGAACGCCACCCGATACCCGGCCCGCACGGCCGCCGCGGCCGCGGCGAGGCGCCGGTCCAGGGGGGCGGTGCCCGGCTCGTCCGTGCGGATCCGCTCCGGGGGGTTCACCGACCAGGCCACCACCAGGTTGGGGAGGGGCTCCAGACCCAGGAGACCGTCGATGCGGTCGCTCTTGGTCTTGAGCTCCAGGGTCACCCGCGGGTGGGGGGCCACCAGGTCCCGGAGCCACCGGGCGTGGCCGGTCCAGGGGTCCAGCGCCAGGCTGTCGGCGAACTCCCCGGTGCCGAGCCGGACCGGGCCGGGCCAGGCCTCCAGGGCTTCCCGAAACTCGGCCTCGGCGTCGGCCAGGTTGGCGTAGACGGTCAGGGGCTCCTCGGGCGCGTAGAACCGAAGGAAACAGTACGTGCACCCGAACGGGCACTGAAACGCCGGGGTCAGCACCCAGTACCCGCACCGCACCACCCCCGGGCTGCAGGGGCAGGGCTTGAGGAACCGGCCGGGCTCGCGGGTCACGTGCGCCGTGGATCGGCCGCGGGGGCCGGGGGCCCCCTGGGGCCGCACCTCCACCGGCACGTCGTCCCCCACCCGGCCGAGGAACGCCCGGGTGAAGGGCAGGTCCCGGACATCCTCGTCCACCACGATGCGCGAAAAGGGCCGGGTCACCCGAGAAACTCCGCCAGGGCGTCCCAGGCCCCCGATTCGGCCGCCCGCCGGGCCTCGCCGAGACGGCGGGCGAGCTCCTCCAGGCTCCGGAACGCCACCGCGCACCGCAGTTCTCCCCCTTCGAAATGCTGGGGCGCCTCGACCCGCACCCCCTCGGGGAGCTCCAGGTCCTTCACCACCCGGCGAAACCGCCCCTCCCACCGGGTCACCGTGGGAAACCGGCGGGCCCGCAGTTCCGCACGCAGGCCTTCGGGCGTCCCCTTCCACTCCCACAGCCCCTCGGCCCGGAGCCACCCCTCCACCTCGGCCCCCTCGGCCCAGGCGCACTCCAGGGCCAGCCGCGCCAACTCGGCGAACCGGTTCCCCCCGAGCCGCCAGGCCGAAAGCCAGGTGAGCACCGACAGGGCCTCGGGCTCCGGCACCCCGGCCAGGGCCCGGGCCGCGGCGGCCGGAACCCGGCCCTCCACCACGCCATCCCGGAGGGGGTCGGGCAAGCCGGCGAACCACAGGGCGTCGCGGGCCGCCTGGGGCCGCGGGGCGAGTCCGAGGCGGGGCAACACGGTTTCGGCCAACCCCTCCAGGGCTTCCCCCGTGTCGGCCGTGCGCCGCCGCAGGTAGAGCCCCGCCTCCACGGGGTTCCAGGGCCGGTGGTCGGCGTGGTCCGCGAGGAGGAGGTCCCACAGGGCCGGCCCCTCGAGGTCGGTGATCCGCACCGGAACCGACGACGCGCCGACCCGGCGCAGGGCATCGAGCCGGCGGTGGCCCGCCACGACGGTAAGCCCTCCCCCCTCCTCCCGGACCCACAGGGGCCGAAGCACGCCCACGCGGGCGACGCTCTCGGCCAGCCGGGCCCGCTCCTCCCCGGGCGGCCACGAAAACGAGTAGCGTTCCGGATCCGGGCGCAGCGCGTCCGGTTCCACCAGGGTCAGCCGATCCGTTCCCGCCACGCCAACGCCTCCTGCCGGGAGTGCTCGAACACCCGGGCCCTCTCCGTCTGGCCCCGCTTCCGGGCCCCCAGGGCCACCACCCGCGCCTTCTCGGCCAGGGTCTCGAGGGCCCGGGCCCGGAGCCGGTCGGGCACCTCGGGGTCGTAGGCCACCTTCCACAGGGCCCGTACCCGGAACCGGTCGAGCCCGAAGTGGGCCTGGGAGAGTTGGCCCGGGTGGCCGTTTCGCTTGACGATGAGCCGCTCGGGCACGAGCAACACCGGGTGCCGGGCCGCGAGCCGGAGCCAAAGGTCGTAATCCTCGCAGGCCGGCAGGCTCTCGTCAAAGCCCCCCAGGGCCTCGAACACCTCGCGCCGCATCAGGATCGAGGAGGGGCTGATGATGCAAAGGGGCAGGCAGCGCTCGAAGATCCAGCCCGAGTACTTGGCGTGGATCTTCCGGGGATTCGCCCAGCGACCGTTGCGGTACCAGATCTCCTCGGTGTAGGCGGCCGGGTGGTCGGGGTGGGCCGCCAGGGCCTCGAGCTGGCGCTCGAGCTTCCGGGGGAGCCACCTATCGTCGGAGTCGAGGAACGCGAGCCACTCCCCCGAGGTTTCGGCCGCCCCCCGGTTTCGCGCCGCGCTCGCGCCCCGGTTCTCCTGGACCACGATCCGGAGCCGGGGGTCGGGAAACCGCGCCGCCAGGTGCTCGGCGGTGCCGTCGGTGCTGCCGTCGTCCACCACCACGAGCTCGAGGTCGGGGAAGGTCTGTTCCAAAACGCTCGCGACCGCCTCGTCCACCAGGCCGAGGCGGTCGTGGGTCGGGATCACCACGGAGACGTGGGGCATGGGGTGTCCGCTGGGGGGTACCGTGAATCGTGAAGTCGTGAATCGTTGGGCCGGTCGGCCTCGTTCAGCACGTTCGTCGAGCGCCGCGGGGGAACGAGAGGACTCCGGCGCGGCTCCCTCCGCGCCCTCCGTGGTTCCCCCTTAACCCTTCTGCCAGCGCTCCAGGAGCTTCGTGCCCGTCAGTTTCCGGAAGTTGGGCTCGGCCGCCCCCACCTCCCGGCCCCCGCCGTGGACCAGATTGTACCCGGCCACCCGGCCCTGGTCCCGGGCGCTCTCCCACCCGAAGTTCCCCCGGATCCAGCCGTGCTCGCTGTCGAACACCCGGGCCACGTCGCCCGCTGCATAGATGTTGTCGAAGTTGGTCCGGAGCTCTCGGTCCACCACCACCCCCCCGTCCACCAGGAGCCCGCTTCCCGCCAGGTACTCGACGGCGGGTTCCAGGGCTCCCGCCTCGCACACGAGCCCCGCGTCGATGGCCCGGCGGGACGAGGTGACCACCCGGTACCCCTCGCCGTTTCGGTCGAGAATGTCCAGCACGGTCTCATCGAACAGCACCTCCACCTTTTCGGAAAGCAGCTTTTCGAGCACGTCCGCCCGCGCCACCGGCGACCCCGGGGGCCAAAACCGGGTGTGGCTCGTGAGGTACACCACCCGGCACCCCCGGAGGGCAAACGCCCGGACCACCTCGAGCCCGGTGTGCCCCTCCCCTTCCACGAGCACCCACTGCCCCGCTCCGGTCGCAGCGCGGGCCAGCCGGATCGCGTCGGCAAACGAGTTCAGCGTGAACACCTTGTGCCGGAGTTCGGCCGCCCGCCGGCCCATGCGCGGCGCCGCCCCCGTGGCGATGAGGAGCCGGTCGAAATAGAGGCTCGTGCCGTCGCTGAGGAGCACCCGCGATTCGTGGGGGAACACCCGGTACACCCGGGCCCCGGCCCGAACCTCGGTCTCGGGATCCTGGAGCACCGGGGTGTCGGGCCGCACCAGCCGGTCCCGATCCAGCCGCCCGGCCACGTGATCGGCCAGGGCCGGCTTCAGGTAGAACGGGGTGAACTCCCGGCTGACCATCGTGATCCGGGCCTTGGGGTCTTCCGCCCGAATCGTCTCGGCGGCGGCGGTGCCGGCAGGGCCGGTTCCCAGGATGACGTATTGGCGCATGGGGAGTTCCTCCGTTTTCGGATGGGCGGCCGGCGGCGGGGTGGTCGGGCTGCCCGTGCCAGTGTACGAACCGGCGTAACGTCGTCAAGCGCGCTCCCCTTTTTCTGGTTTTTTGATCCCGGTCAATGGCGCGAACGCGGGAAGGGATTATCTTTCGACACGTCCGAACCCCCGACCTAAGGAGTGTACCCGTGAAGCGACCCATCATCCGTATCGATGAGGAAAAGTGCACCGGCTGCGGTGAGTGCGTGCCCAACTGCGCCGAGGGCGCCCTGGAGATCCGCAACGGCAAGGCCGTGCTCGTGAAGGAGGCCCTGTGCGACGGGTTGGCCGCCTGCCTCGGCCACTGCCCCGAGGGGGCCCTGATCGTGGAGGAGCGCGAGGCCGAGCCCTTCGACGAGGAACTCGTGGAAAAGCGCCTCCGGGAACTGGGACGCGAGCCCCTCCACGCCCACCCGTCCCCCGGGGGCGGGTGCCCCTCGGCCCAGGTGGTGGACCTCCGGCCCGCTGCCGGCCGTGAGCCGTCGGCTTCCGCCGGCGAGGCGCCCTCCCGCCTGGCGCAGTGGCCCGTGCAGCTCGCCCTCCTTCCACCCACGGCGCCGTTTTTCCGGGACGCCGATCTCGTCGTGGCGGCCGACTGCGTGCCCTTCGCGTTCGCCGGCTTCCACGACCGGTTCCTCGCCGGCCGGGCCCTGGCGGTGGCCTGCCCCAAGCTGGACGACGCCAACGCCCATTTCCAGAAGCTCATCCAGATCTTCGAGCAGGGCGCCCCCCGGTCGGTCACGGTTGTGCGGATGGAGGTGCCCTGCTGCGGGGGGCTCAGCGGCATGGTCACCCAGGCCCTCCGGGAGGCGGGTTCCACGATTCCGGCCCGGGAGGCGGTGATCGGCCGGGACGGCACGGTCCTTTCCGAGCGACCGCTGTAACCCCGCGGGGCGCCCGGAGGCCCGGCCGGGCACCCCGCCGGATCCTTCCAACCCTGCCCGGGCAAGGAGGAGTCGCATCATGGGAAAGACGAGGAAACGGTTTTCGTGTCTGGCCGCCGGGCTCCTGGCGGCCATCCTCTGGGCCGGCACGGCGCTGGCGGCCGAGAGCAAATGCATGGAGTGCCACCGCAAGGTGACCCCGAACATCGTCAAGGACTTTTTGTCGGGTGAGATGGGCAAGAACGGCGTGGATTGCTCCAACTGCCACGGTTCGGAGCACATGAGCGCCGACGACGTGGCCAAGGTGAAGCTGCCCACCGAGAAAACCTGTGCCGAGTGCCACCAGGACAAGCACGACGAGTATATGGCCGGCAAACACGCCCTCGGCTGGATCGCCATGTCGGCCATGCCGAAGACCGGGTTCCAGCCCCACGCGTACATCCAGGGGCTCAAGGGCTGCGGGGGCTGCCACAAGGTGGGGGTGCGCGACGAGTCGGTGCGGGCCGAGTCCCGGTACGGAAGCCCCTGCGACTCGTGCCACACCCGGCACAAGTTTTCCAAGGCCGAGGCCCAACGGCCCGAGGCGTGCCGCACTTGCCACATGGGCTTCGACCACCCCCAGTGGGAGATGTGGTCGAGCTCCAAGCACGGCGTGATTTATCTGACCGAGGGTGACACCGGCCGGGCGCCCAAATGCCAGACCTGCCACATGGAGAACGGGAACCACGCCGTCATGACGGCCTGGGGCTTCCTGGGGCTGCGGCTGCCTGAGGACGACGAGGAGTGGATGGGGTACCGGACCACGATCCTCAAGGGCCTTCACGTGCTCGACCCCGAAGGAAAGCCCACCGCCCGCCTGGACGTGGTGAAGGCGGGCAAGGTGGCGCGGCTCACCAAGGAAGACTGGCAGGCCGAGCGGGACCGGATGCTCAAGGTCTGCACCCAGTGCCACAGCCCCTCTTACGCCAAGACCCAGCTCGAAAACGCCGACCAGATGATCAAGGAGGCCGACAAGCTCATGGCCGAGGCCATCGAGATCGTGGCCGACCTCTACAAGCGGGGCATCATCCAGCCGGAACCCGGCAAGCCCGCCTACCCGGATCTCCTGACCTTCTACGACGCGATGACCCCGATCGAACAGACGCTCTATGTGATGTTCCTGGAGCACCGGATGCGGGCCTTCCAGGGCGCGTTCCACATGAACCCGGACTACGTGACCTGGTACGGCCTGGCCGAGATGAGGAAGGACCTGGTGGAGATCAAGCACGAGGCCGAGCGCATGATCCGCGAGGCGGCGCGGCACCAGTAAGGAAAAGGCCGACACCGGGGAAACGGGGAGGCCCGGAGGGGCCTCCCCGTTTCTTGCTATGAGCCGGTGTCGGGACGGCGAGGGGAATCCACTCGGGGGGAGAAGGTACCCTCACCCCATGGGATACCCGGCGGCGCGCCACGCCTCCACGCCGCCCCCGAGGGCTTTCACGTTCGAGAAACCGAGGCTTCGGTAGTACGCCGCCCGCCGGGCGGCCGTGCCCTCGGCGGGTCAGGCGCAATAGAAAACGATCTCCCGGGCCTTATCGAGGGCGGGTGCCCGCTCCCGAAACTCCCTCAGGGTCAGGGCCCCCCCGAGCCGCAGCGAGGCGCACCTCTCCTCGTCCTCGTAGGCACACACCAAGAGCGCCTCCCCCGCCTTCGCCCGTGCCCGGGCCTCTTCCGCCGAAATCCGCTCCACATCCATCGCGTTCTCTCCTTGTGCCAGGCCGCCGGGTCATCCGGGTGCCCCTGGCCCGGGCCACCCCAGGTGGCGGTAGTCTTGTAACGTTCCCTCGACCCCCGTGACGCCGGAGGCGGCCGGGGAGCAGAGCCAAACCAGCAGCGCCGCCACCTCCCCGGGAGGCCGAAGCCTCCCGGCCCGCTCCGCCGAAACGAACTCCCGGTGAAGATCTGAGCCCAGGACCTCAGAACCGAGGGCCCTCACCTCGGCCTGCATGGGGGTGTCCATCATGCCGGGATCCACGGCGTTCACCCGGATGCCCAGGGGGGCAAGCTCCACGGCGAGGCTTCGG
This sequence comes from Deferrisoma palaeochoriense, assembly GCF_054656955.1. Taxonomy (NCBI): domain Bacteria; kingdom Pseudomonadati; phylum Thermodesulfobacteriota; class Deferrisomatia; order Deferrisomatales; family Deferrisomataceae; genus Deferrisoma; species Deferrisoma palaeochoriense. The sequence continues at coordinate 24,885 of NZ_BAAHXI010000002.1, read as the reverse complement.
GTCATCTGGATCACCCCGGCTTTGGTCACGGCGTAGGCGCAGAATCGGGGAAACGGCACCCGACCCAGGCCGGACGAGAGGTTCACGATGGCGCCGTCGCAGCGCCTCTCCATGGAGGGCAAGACCGCCCGGATCCCGTGATATACGCCGTGCAGGTTCACCGCGACCGCTCGGTGCCAAGCCTCCGGTGTGGCGTCTTCTCGGAACCGCGGCGGGCCGATCACGGCGGCGTTGTTGACGAGGGCCGCGGGAGGACCCAGCCGGGCCTCAACGTCCTCGAAGGCCGCCCGGGTCTGCTCCCACTCGGACACATCGCAAGCCAGCACGAGGTGCGATGTGCCAATCGCCCCGAGGCCCGAGGCCAGATGCTCGAGGTCGGGCCCCGGCAGGGACAGGGCGGCTACCCGGGCGCCCGCCCGGGCGAAGGCCAGCGCCGTGGCGCGGCCCAGGCCCCGGCCCGCCCCCGTGACCACGGCGACCCGCCCCTCGAGCGGTCTCACGGCGCGCCCCCTGCCACGGCCCGAAGTCGAAAGATCCCCTGGACCCCCTCGTCGCTGGTGAAATAGAGGTGCCCGTCCGGCCCCACGGCCACCCCGGCTGGCCGGGCCCACCGCTCCCCCGAGGGTAGCTGGAACCCCGTGACCAGTTCGTCCACGCGCACGGGCTTTCCCCCCTCGAACCGAACCAGGACCAAGGCAGGCGGCCGTCGGGTGGCCGGGTCGCCGAAAAACCCGCCGGAGGGCCGGGTGGCCCAGCTGCCGTGGAGGGCCGCCACCGCGTCCCCCTCGAACTCCGGGCGAAGCGCCCCGGACCCCACGAAGGCCATCCCGAGGGGGGCGTTGCGGGCCGGGAACGTAGCATCCGGCGGGGCCACGTCCCCGGCGGGCCGGGGCGGAGGCGTGTCGATGCAGGTATCCCGCTTGAGGGCCGTCCCATCCCATTGGAACCAGGGCATGCCGTGGAAGGATCCGGGCGGTAGGGCGCGGAAGTTCTCAGGCGGCTGTTCGAAGCCCCAATGGTCGGGGCCGTTGTTGGTGGCGTAGAGCCGCCCGGTGGCCGGGTGCCAATCGAACCCCACCGGATTGCGAAGCCCCGAGGCGAACGGCTCCCACTCGGCACCGCCGTCCCCCTCCCGGAGCACCAGCACCCCTCCCCGCCTGCGGTCGAAGGGATAGGAGGGGTCCAGGTACTCGTCGCTGCAGTTGCCCGAGATGCCGAGACTCAGATAGATGCGGCCGTCCAGCCCCACGGCCACCGTACGGCTCGAGTGGCCCCGCCCCGACGGGAGCGCCGCCAAGAGGCGCAGGGTCGCGGGATCCAGAGACTCTTGGCCCGGTTTGTAGGGGGCGGCGTAGAGCCCCTCGGTCTTGGCGATGAGGAGTTCGCCCGGTCGCACCGCGACACTGTGGGGGTAGCCGCCGGTCCGGACCAGCGGGTCCGCCCGGGAATAGGGCGGCGCAACCCGGTACACCGTTCCCCCCTTGCTCCCGACCAGGAGCATGCCCGCCGGGTCGAAGGCGAAAAACCGCGGCCGGTCCATTCCGCCCGCCAGAAACTCCAGGACCATCCCCTCCGGTACCTGAACCTCCCGCACGGATCCCCCCACCGTGATCGTTTGCGCCCGGAGAACGACGGGGTCCGGCACCGGCGATTGGGCCCCGGTGCCAGACGTGCCCGCCCCACAGCCGAAGGCGAGGAGGAGCGCGCACCCAACCGCCCAGAGGTCTCGACGTCCCATATGATCCTCTCCCCACCCCCCGGGTTCCGGCTGGCCTGGGTCCAAGTGTTACCGGATCCCGGAGGTTCGCAAGTCGGTGCCCGGTTCGGTTGACGGGAGGCAGGGCCGTGGTATCGGTGGATGGGCCGCCCCCTTTCCGGAGAGACGCGATGCCAGACATCCCGGACCACGTGGACCAGGCGATCGAGGCGTGGGTACAAGAGTTTGGCAGGTTGCTCTGGGACCGGATCCAGGGCCATGTGCCGACGTTGTTCGACACCCGCCACTGGGAGGGACGGGTCCTGGATCTGGCTATGGCCGACCCGGAGTTCAAAACGTCCCTTTTTCGCCTGGTGGACGTGCTTCCTGCCCTGCAGCGGGCCGACCAGGTGGCCCTCCACGTGGCCGAGTACCTGGGTCCGGCGGCCGCCCGCATCCCCGGCCTTCCAGGCGCCGCGGTCCGGGCCGCGGGGAATCCGGCGCTGGCGGCCGCCACGGCGCGTCTGATCCGCGCGGGGCTGGAGCGCCTGGGCACGCGGTTCATCGTCGGAGTCGATGCGCCTTCTGCGGTGCGCCGGCTCCGGCGGCTCCACCGGGAGGGGTTCGCGTTCACCGCCGACCTCCTGGGCGAGGCGACCGTGACCGACGCCGAAGCCGACACCTATGCCCGCCGCTACCGAGACCTCATCGAAACGCTTGCCCGGGAGGCCCGAAGGTGGCCCGAGCATCCCCTGCTGGCCCGAAGTCCCCTCCCCCGGGTGAACGTATCCGTGAAGGTTTCCTCCCTGGCCCCCTACCTGGACCCCGCCGATCCCGAGGGGGGAGCGGATCGGGTGTTGGCCCGCCTGACCCCGCTCCTCGTCCGTGCCAAGGAGGTGGGCGTCGCGATCCACCTTGACCTCGAGTCCTGGGACCTCCACGATCTGGCCCTCGAGGTGTTCGAACGCGCGGCCCTGGACCCCCGCCTTCGCGACAGGCCCCACCTGGGCATCACCCTCCAGGGGTACCTGCGGTGTGCGGCCGAGGACCTCGAACGCATCGGCCGAACGGCCCGGGAGCGGGGCGTCCCGGTTCCCGTGCGCCTCGTGAAGGGGGCCTATTGGGAAACCGAGGTCATCCGGTCCCGCCAACAGGGTTACCCCTGCCCCGTATTCACCGACAGGGGAGAAACGGACGCCCAGTTCGAGGCCCTGGCCACCGCGCTCCTCCAGGAACCCGACCGGTTTCTTCCCGCCTTCGCCAGCCACAACCTGCGCTCCATCGCCTGGGCTTTGGCGAGCGCAGACTCGGCGGGGATTCCCCGGGAACGCATCGAGGTGCAAACCCTGTATGGCATGGCCGAGCCCGAGCGGGCGGCCCTGCGGGACCTGGGGTGCCGGGTTCGCGTGTACTGCCCGGTGGGCGAACTGATCCCCGGTATGGCCTACCTCGTCCGCCGGCTCCTGGAGAACACATCCAACGAGGGATTCTTGCGGCTTACCCATCGGGAGGGGGCTTCTCCCGAGGCGCTCTTCGCCCCGCCGGGGCCCGGCCCGAGTCAGGGCGGAGCCCAGGGCGGGAACGGGTTCCACAACTGCGGCCTCGTGGATTTCGGGCGCTCAGCCGAGCGGGGGAGGTTTCGCCAGGCGGTGGAAGAAGCCCGGAAGGCTCTGCCCCTCATCGCCCCCGTGGTGGTGGGCGGCCGGGAGCGCCGGGACGGTCCGGTTCTGGAGCACCCGTGCCCGGGGCGAAAGGAGGAAACGGCGTCCCGAGTGGTTCTGGCCAGCCCGCCCGAGGTGGACCAGGCCATCCAAGTCGCCGCGGCCGCCTGGCCCCGGTGGCGCGACCGGCCCCTGGGGGAACGGGTTCAGCTCCTCGAACGCCTTGGGGACCTGCTGGAGGAACGCCGACTCTTCCTCGCGGCCCTCCAGGTGTACGAGGTGGGGAAACCGTGGCGCGAGGCCGACGCGGATGTGGCGGAGGCCGTGGATCACTGCCGCTACTATGCCCGTCGAGCAGTGGAGGAGTTGGCCGTCCGCCGCATGGGAACGGTGCCCGGCGAGATCAACCTCCTCTGGTACGAGGGCGTGGGGCCCGCTGCGATCATCGCACCGTGGAATTCCCCCTTGGCGATCCTGGCCGGGATGACCGCGGCGGCGTTGGTGGCGGGGAACCCGGTGCTGATCAAGCCCGCGGAGCAGTCCTCCGGCGTAGGGTACGCCCTGTTCCAGGCCCTCATGGACGCCGGATTCCCGCCGGAGGTGGCCCAGTTCCTGCCCGGGCGGGGCGAAGACGTGGGGCGGCGCCTTGTGGCCGACCCCGGGGTGCTCCTGATCGCCTTCACCGGCAGCATGGGCGTGGGCCTCGAGATCTTGGAAATCGCGGGGAAGACCCACCCCGAGCAGCGCGAGGTCAAGCGGGTCATCTGCGAGATGGGCGGAAAAAACGCCATCGTCGTGGACGAGAGCGCCGATCTGGACGCCGCCGTGGCGGGCGCGATCCAGTCCGCCTTCGGGTACGCCGGGCAGAAGTGCTCGGCCTGTTCCCGGGTGATCGCGGTGGGCTCAGCCTACGCCCCGTTTCGCGAGCGGTTCGTGGAAGCCACCAAATCGCTCCCCCTCGGCCCGCCGGAGGACCCGCGTTCCCGCCTCGGCCCCGTGATCGACGAAGAGGCCCATCGGAGAATCCGGGCGGTGGTGTGCGATCCGGGGCCCGGGGCCCGGCCCCTCTTCGCAGGCCCGGGCCGGGACGACGGGTGGTACGTGGGGCCCGCCGTGTTCGAGGTGGAGGATCCGTCACACCCCCTGATGCAGGAGGAGTTGTTCGGCCCGGTGGTGGCCCTCCACCGGGCCCGGACGTTCGACGAAGCCTTGGAGGTGGCCTCCGGCACCCGCTACGCCCTCACGGGGTCCGTGTTCTCCCGCACCCCCTCCCATCTGGCGGCGGCCCGGCGGCGATTCCGGGTGGGAAACCTGTACCTCAACCGCGGCTGTACCGGCGCGGTGGTGGGCCGCCAACCCTTCGGGGGGTTCGGCATGAGCGGCACCGGCACCAAAGCCGGGGGCCCGGGTTACCTCCTGCGGTTTGCGAACCCGAGGTGCGCGAGCGAGAACACCGTGCGGCGGGGGTTCTCCCCGGACGTCCAGATCTGACCGCCGCGCCGCCGGCGAACCGTGAAAAAGGGCCGCCCCGTGGGGCGGCCCTTTTCGAGCGAATCGGAAAAGACGTCAACTACATTTGCACCCCGGCCCGCACACGCACTTGCCGTCCACCTTGCAGTTGCACTTCTTCTGAGCCTCGGCGCAGCGACACTCCCCCTTGCAGGTGCAGTCGCCGCCGGCCTTGCACTTGCAGGCTTTCATCATGTGCTTCCCGCACTTGCACCCGTCCTTGCCCTTGCAGCCGCACTTACAGGCCTTGTCCTTGCAGCCGCACTTCGAGGGATCGCCCTGCGCGCAGGCGCAGTTAGCGTCCCCGCACTGGCACGCGTGGGCCTATCCGGCCTCCATGGCGCAGCCGTGCCGGGGGCCGTGGTGGAATCCGGCGCATCCGGCGAGGGCCAGGGCCGTTCCGGCGACCAAGACCAACAGAAGCCGCTTGAGCATGACGTTCTCCTCCTTGGGGTGGGGTTGGGTCCTGCGAGTGGCCGCGGAATATACTTGCCCAATACCATCCGTCAAGTGGTGATTTGGCCGGATGCGTTGGCCCCCCGGTTCCCCTGTGGCACAATCTCAGGACCCCTCTTCTCCTCCCCCCGCCAAAGGAGCCTACCTTGCAGAGGACTTCCCGGGATCTCGGCCCCCTAGCGATCCTGGTCGGGGTCGTAGCGCTTGCAGCGGTGGCCGGCTGTGGCGGCGGGTCGTCGGGCGACGACTTCGTCGTCCGGGACGGCGAGACCTTTCGCCCGGGCCGAGCCCTCGTCCTGACCGACGTTCCCGCAGGGGCCTCAGAGGCCCAACTCGCCTCCCTCTACGACCGCACCCTGGCCGAACCCGCCTGCCAGGATCCCACGGACCAGCGAGTGCCCGTGCTCGTGGCCCAGGCGTGCCTCGCGTTCCATGACCTCTACCTGGAGCCCGGAAGACTCCCCGCCGACGTCCGGGGAATCGGAACCCCCGACGCGTACGTGGCCGCGATCGAGCCTGCCGACCCGTTCGCGGTGTATCACACGGCGGATGCCTTTTCCGGTTCGGTGGAACCGGGAATCACCGGGGAGAGGGCCTACATCGGGATCCTTCTCTCGGTCCACGAGGGGGACACGGCTCCCACCATCGACGCCGTGCTCCCCTATTCCCGGGCCTGGTGGGACGGTTTCCAGGACGGGGATCGGATCCTGCGCGTGAACGACCATTCCCTGGAAGGTCTCCCCCTCGACGAGGCGAGGCTCCTTCTTCCCCGCACCGAGGGGAAAACGGCGACGTTGACCGTGGAGCGCGGGGGCGCGACGGTGGCGATCGAAACCGCCGCGGAAACCCACATCGAGAAACTCCTCGACGGCGATGTGGCCTACCTCGGGGTTCGGAGCTTCACCACCCAGACGGCGGATCGGGTGAGGGAGGACTACAACAGCCTGAAGACGGCCCTCGGGAACGCGCCCTCGGGCGTGGTCTTGGACCTCCGGGACGACGGCGGCGGGAGCTTTCAGGGGGCGATCGAACTGGCCGATTTCTTGGCCGGAGGCAGCTTGGACGGGGAGGAGATGTTCCATACCGAGGACGTGTTCGGGCTCACGGTTTCCTACCGCTTCGGGGACTGGTTCGCCGAGGACGTGGATCCCGTTCCCCTCGTCATTTTGGTGGACGCCGGCTCGGCCTCCGCCTCCGAGATCGTGGCCGGGGTGCTCCAGTACCGGGGTGTGGCGACCCTGGTCGGCGAGACCACCTTCGGCAAGGGCGTGGCCCAGACGGTGGAACAGCTTCTGGACGGAAGCGCCCTTCTCATCCCGTCCCAGCGGCTCGAACTGGCCGACGGAACGTCCTGGCACGGCGCGGGGCTCACGCCCGACTTTGAGGTGGCCGCCCCCGACGGCGGCGCCACGCCGGAGGACGACCCCCAGCTCCAGGCGGCCCTGGCGGTGCTGCGGGGCGAAACCCCGGCGGCGGCCGCCCGTCGTACCGAACGCCGCGTGGCGCCCCGGGAATTGTGGGAGCACCGGATCGTCCGTCCGGACCTGCTCTGATCGCGGCCGACCGACAGGAAGCGCTTCGGGGATGACCTGCTTCCCAGCTTTCCAGCTTCCCAGCATTCTAGCCTCCTAGCCGTCCACACCCTACGGAGGTACGCGAGTGTCTCAGGTAGAGCGCGTGGCCCCGATGCCCGAGGACATCCTGGTTCGACTGCGCCGCCACGAGGCTTTCTCCGAGCTTCCCGAGGAGGACTTGCGGTGGCTCGCCGAGCGGCTCCGGGAGGTCTGCTACCGCCGGGGCAGCCTGATCCTCGGCCCCGACGACGTACCCGCCCGGCTTCGGTTCGTGGAGGATGGGGTGGTCGAGGCGGTGGGGGAAGGCGGGGTCGTGGCCGAGTTGGTGGAGGGAGAGTGCTTCCCGGTGGAGGCCCTTTCCGAGCACCGGCCCACCGGGCTCTCGTGGCGGGCCCGCACCGACGTGTGGTGCCTCGAGATCCCGGTGGAGGAGTTTTCGCGGCTGCGCGAGCGCCACGAGGGGTTCCGGGAGTTTTGCCGGTGCCGGGTGGACGCGTTCCGGGCGGCCTCGGCCCGGGTGGGGGCGGTGCCTTCGGCGCCGGAGGATCCCGGCCTCACCCAGCCGGTCCGGGCCCTCATGCAGCCCGACCCGCCGCTTTGCCGGCCCACCGACCCGATCCGGGTCGCCCTGGTGGCCATGGACCGCCGCAACGCCACCGTCGTGGTGGTGACGGACGAGGGGCAGCATCCCCTAGGGCTCTTCACCCTCCGGGACGTGCTCCGCCGGGTGGCCTTGCCCGGCCGCGACACCTCGGACGCGGTGGAGGGGGTCATGACGCCGGATCCCCTCACCCTGTCCCCCGAGGCCTTCGGGTTCGAGGCCGCCATGATCATGGCCCGGGAGGGGTTCCATCATCTCCCGGTCGTAAACGGAGGCCGCGTCGTGGGACTCGTGTCGGAAAGCGATCTCTTTCGCCGGAACCGGCTTCGCCTGGCCGACCTCCGAAACCGCATTCATGGGGCGGAAGACGTGGATGCGCTGGCCGGCCTCGCCCGGGAGATCAAGGAGTTGGCCCTTCAGTTGCTCGCGGGGGGAACGGCGGCCGAGCAGGTCACGCGGCTCATCTCGACCCTGAACGACCATCTCACCACGCGGGTGCTGGAGCTCGAGCTCCTGCCCGCGCTCCCGCAGGGAGTGCGGGTGTGCTGGATCGCCCTCGGGAGCGAGGGGCGGATGGAGCAGACGCTTTCGACCGACCAGGACAACGGGCTCGTGTTCGACGCGCCCGACCGGGAGGCCGAGGCGGTGCGGGGGGAACTCCTGCCGGCCGCTCGGAGGGCCAACGAGGCCCTGGCGGCGTGCGGATTCCCGCTGTGCAAGGGCGGCGTGATGGCGTCCAATCCCTCCTGGTGCCTGAGCCTTGCCGAGTGGGAGGACCGGTTCCGCAGCTGGATCGACGCCCCCGCTCCAGAGGCCCTGCTGAACGCCACGATCTTCTTCGACCTGCGCCCGCTGTTCGGCGACGAAGCGCTCGGCGTCGAGCTTCGGGACTGGCTGCGGCAGGAGGCGCCCCGGAAGGACCTGTTCCTGCACCTCTTGGCGGCCAACGCCCTGGGCCGCACTCCTCCCTTGGGCTTTTTCCGGGACTTCGTGGTGGAGACCCGGGGGGAGCACAAGGGCACCGTGGATCTCAAAGCCCACGGCGTGGCCCTCTTCACCGACGCGGCCCGGGTGTTCGGGCTCGCCCACGCCGCGCCCACCAGCAACACGGCGGAGCGGCTCCGGGCCGCCGCCGAGCCGCTGCGCCTCGACCAGGGGCAGGTGGAGGCCTGGATCGAGGCCCACCTGTTTCTGCAGCGGCTCCGGCTGCGGCACCAGTACGAGCAGGAACGGGCCGGTGTCGAGCCCGACAACCGCATCCGGCCCGACGACCTCAACCCCCTGGACCGGAAGTTCCTGCTGGAGGCCTTCCGCCAGGCCAAGCGGCTCCAGCGGCGCCTGGCCCTGGAGTACCAGGTGGGAACGGGAGGGCTGTGAGAGAGCCCCTCCGTGTGGCGGCTGGGCGGCGAGGGCGCCTGGGGGCGCGCGGCGGTCTCCTCCCTCGCCCGACCAGATGGACGCGTCAACGGGCGTGACGCCCGCCAGAGCGCCACCCCCCTACCCGCCCGACGGCCATGCGTTCGACGGCCTCAGCGCCTCTGGGCCGAAGGTTCGGTTCGGGCCCGCTCATACTCGTCGTAGGTGGGCGGAAGGTCCGGAGGGGGCGTTTTCTCGGCGCGCTCGTGCCAGGCGTCTCCTTCGAACACGCCCCGACACCAGGACCGGGGGCTGCATCCGCCCGCGAGGGGGGCCAGTGCGAGCACGATCGTGAGGGAGATTACGTTTCGCATGGGCTCTTCCCCGAACGTTCCAAGGCCTCCCGGGCCCGGGCCACGGTTTCGGCAAGGTGCGGAAACCGGCGGGCCACCGGCGCTAAGTGGTGCTCCAGGGTCCGCAGGGCGGCCGGCGCGTGTTCCCGGAATCCGGGTTTCCCGAGCCTCCATCCGAGCTTTCCGAACGCCCCCAGGGCCTGGAGGAGCCGAAAGGTGCCGCAGGCGATCCAGGCCTCCTCGGTCCAGCCCCGAAGGGCCCCGGCCGCCACGAGGCGGTTCCGGTACTCCTCGAGGAGCACCACCCGAACGCCGTGCGGGAGGTCGGCGTACGGGTCCAGGATGAGGGCCGCCGTGTCGTAGGCCAGGGGTCCGGGCCGGGCGCCCTGGAAGTCGATGGCGGCCGGCCCCTCCGGGGTCAGGTGGACGTTGCGGCTCTGGAAGTCCCGGTGGAGGAAGTAGCCGCGCGCCCCCGGGGGCACCCGGGCGGCCAACCGCTCGAGGTCGGTCCGGAACCCGGCCGGCACCGCGAGGCCCAGGACCCCTTGCGCGAACTCCCGGGCGAAGTAGAGCCCCTCGTCCTCCACCATGGTGCGCTCGTCGTAGGGCCGGGGGGCGAACCCCGTCTCGAGCCGAAACCCCCGGGCGCCGTCCACCTGCATCCGGACGAGAAGGTCCAACACCGGCCGGTAGAGGGCCACGGGGTCTGCCCCCGGCGCCCGCAGGGCCCGGAAGAGGCTCCGGTCCCCCAGGTCCTCTAGGAGGATCCATCCCCCCTCCTCCCACACGCCGAACACCCGGGGCACCCGGACCCCGCACGCGGCGAGGTGCCGGGTGATCCGGACGTAGGCCCCGTTCTCCATGGGGTCGGGGCCCTCGAGGAGGACCCGGGTGCCTCCCCCGACGAACACGCGGTAGAACCGCCGGGCCGATCCGTCGCCCGCCAAGGGCTCCACCCGGTCTACGGAACCGAGATCCGGAAACACCCGGACGAGGTTCCGGGCCGCAGGAACCGCGGTCATCGCCGGTTCCCCACAAGCGCCTCCACCCGGGCCCGGCCCTCGGCCAACCGCTCCGGGCGCGCGCGCTCCGCCAGCATCCCGGCCACCTCGTCGAGGTCGAGGTCGGGCCGGAGCATCCGGCCGAAAATGAGGAGGTCGCACCCGGCCTCCACCGCCTCCACGGCCCCCTCTGCGACCGGTCCGAGCGCCCCCAGCGCCCCCATCTCCATGTCGTCGGAGATCACGGCACCCCGAAACCCCAACCGGCCCCGGAGCACGTCGCCGAGCCACCGACGGGACAGGGTGGCCGGCCGGTCGTCCACGGCCGGCACCCGGAGGTGCCCGGCCATGACGAGCGGCACCCCGGCCGCCACGGCCGCCCGGAACGGCACCAGGTCCCGGGCCGCCATTTCGTCCCACGCCGCCTCCACGGTGGGAAGGCCCACATGGCTGTCCACCCGGGCCCGGCCGTGGCCGGGGAAATGCTTGGCGCAGGGGAGAACCCCGCCCCGCAGGCACGCCCGCACGTGGGCCCGGACCAGGGGGGCCACCGCGGCCGGGTCGTCGCCGAACGCGCGGTCCCCGATCACCCCGCTCTCCCCGGCCGTAGGCAGGTCGCAAACCGGGGCCAGGTTCCCGTCGATCCCGAGGGCAGCCAGGGCCCGGGCCTGGGCCTCGACCCGCTCCGAGAGGACGTCCGCCCCCTCCCGGGCCAACTCCCGGGCGGGGGGCAACCGGGGCACCCCGTCCCGGAGCCGCTCGACCCGGCCCCCCTCCTGGTCCACGAACACCAGGGCCGGGGAACCCGGGTCGGCCTCGGCGAGGGTTTCCTTGACCTCGCCCACGAGCCGCGCCGCGGTCCCGGCGTCCGGCACATTGCGGCGAAACAGGATCACCCCTCCGAGGCCCCACCGCCGGGCGAAGGCACGGAGCCACGGGGGCACGGACGCCCCCTCGAAGCCCACGATCAGAAGACGGCCCGGCCGGGGGATCACGGCTCCACCAAGGATTCGATCCAGGCGATCCGGCCCCCTTCCGGATCGAGGTAGGCCCGGCGGCCCAGGGGCAGGGGGAGGTTCGGGCGGCAGTGCCCGGCCGGGACCCCCGAGAGCACCGGGAACGGCGCCTGGGAGGCGAACTCGTGGAGGAGTTCCTCCACGGCCGCCCGCTCCCGATCCTCGGCGACAAAGCTCTCGGGCCGGCCGAACACGACGCCCCGACACCCCTCGAAGGCGCCGGCGGCCACGAGCTGCCACAGCATCCGGTCGAGCCGGTAGGCCGGTTCGCCCACGTCTTCCAGGAACGCGATTTTTCCAGAAAACGCCGGGGCGTAGGGCGTGCCCTGGAGCGCCGCGAGGAGCGCGAGGCACCCCCCCTCCACCGCCGCGACCCGGGGTTCCCACGCCCCGGGGTTCCAGAGCCGCAGGCCCGATTGGGCGGGTCTCGCGGGCTCGCCCCAGAACCCGAGGCTCCCGAGGACCGCATCCACGCCGTCGGGATCGTCCGGGTCCGGGTGGGGCCCGTGGAGCGCGGGCCAGCCCCAGCGGCGGACGAACGCCAAGAGCGCCGTGTTGTCCGAGAACCCGACGAGTGGCTTGGGCGCCGGGGGCGGGTCCTCTGCGGCGAACCGGGGGAGGAGCCGCACGGCGCCGTACCCGCCCCGCAGGAACCACACGGCCGCCACCTCGGGATCCGTGAGGGCCCCCCAGAGGTCGGCCCACCGCTCTTCGTCGCCGGCGGCCAGGTAGCGCCGGGAACGCCGCGGGTCGTACCGAAGCCGCACCCGAAGCCCTCGGGCCTCGAGAAGCCGTTTCGCCCCCTCGGCGCGCTCGGCCGTCACCGGTCCGGCGGCCGCCACCAGGGCCACGAGATCCCCAGTCCGAAGGGGCCGGAGGGGCGAGAGAGGTGGGAAAGCGTCGTTCATCGGGATCACCGAAGCGGTTCGGAACAGGGCGGGGCGGAACCGCGGGGCGTCGGGACCGGGACGCCCTGCCCTCCCCGGCCCGGGGGAGGCCGCTCTCCCCCCGGATCGACGCCGCCGTTTCCGGGAGTGCGGGCCGTCGGTCGGGGACTCACGGCAGGGATTCTAACGGAAACGGCCCCGGCGGGACATCCTCGCCGGGGCCGAAGAGCGGACAGGGGGGGGAAACCAGGGAGGACACGGAGGGCACGGAGTTCCTAGACGGTGCACCCTCGGGGTTCCCGCGACGCGGCGTAAGCGTGAGAGCGGTTCGGCTTTCCAGCCGTTACAACACCTGGCTCAAAAACAACTTCGTCCGGTCGTTCTGGGGGTTCGAGAAAATCTGGTCCGGGGGGCCTTCCTCGACGATCTTGCCCTCGTCCATGAAGAGCACCCGGTCGGCCACCTCCCGGGCGAACCCCATCTCGTGGGTCACGACGACCATGGTCATGCCCTCCCGGGCGAGCTGCTTCATGACGTCCAGCACCTCCCCCACCATCTCGGGATCCAGGGCGCTCGTGGGCTCGTCGAAGAGCATCACCTTGGGGTCCATGGCGAGCGCCCGGGCGATGGCCACCCGCTGCTGCTGCCCGCCGGAAAGCCGCGAGGGGTACTCCGACTCCTTCTCGGCGATCCCGACCTTCTTGAGCAGTTGCCGGGCCTTGGCCTCGGCCTCCTCCCGGGATCGCTTCCGGACCACCTGCTGGGCCAGGCAGATGTTGTCGAGCACGGTCTTGTGGGGAAACAGGTTGAACTGCTGGAACACCATGCCCACGTCCCGGCGGACCTTGTTGATGTCGGTCTTCTTGTCCGCCAAGTCCATGCCGTCGATCACCACGTGCCCCGAGTCGAAGGTCTCGAGCCCGTTCAGGCACCGGAGGAACGTAGACTTTCCCGACCCCGAGGGGCCGATCACCACGACCACCTCCCCCTTGGCGACATCGGTGCTCACCCCGTCCACGGCCCGGACCACGTGGCCGCGGGCGTGGAAGATCTTGACGAGATCGCGAACCTTAATCACTGACCGCGAGCCTCCGTTCCATCCACAGGATCACCTGGCTCAAGAGCGAGGTGATCAGAAGATACAGGGCCGCCACCGTGAACCAGATCTCGAAGGTGGCGAAGGTGGAGGTGATGACCTCCCGGCCGGCCTTCGTGAGATCGGTGATGGCGATGACCGACACGAGCGACGAGTCCTTGATCAGGCTGATGAACTGCCCGGCGAGCGGGGGCAAGATCCGCTTGAAGGCCTGGGGCAGGATGATGTAGCGCATGGCCTGGAACAGGGTCATCCCCAGTGACCGGGCCGCCTCCATCTGGCCCCGGGGGATCGACTGGATCCCGGCCCGGACGATCTCGGCCGTGTAGGCCCCCGCGAACACGGCCAGGGCCAGGATGCCCGCCACGATCCGGTCGAGGCTCAGCACGGTGCCGATGAAGAAGTAAAAGATGAAGATCTGAACCAGCAGCGGGGTGCCCCGGATGAGCTCGACGTAGAACACCGCGAGCCCCTTGAGGGTCGGGTTCTTGGAGATCCGGGCGAGCCCCGTGACAAGCCCCAGGACGAGACCGAGCACCCCCGAGAAGAACGAGATCCACAGGGTGGTCCAGAGCCCCTTCGTGAGCGGCCCCACCTTCCACTGGTGACGCGAGCCCACGATATCGCCCTCGAACAACTCCTCGCCCTCCGATACCCGAACGGTGTCGGTCTCTACCCGGATCTCCGATCGGTCGCCGGTGTCGCTCTCGAACACGATCACCGCGTCTGAGCCGGTGTTGCGGATCTCCACCACCCGGCCGTCGGCCGGGGCGTGCTCGTTGATCTCCGCGTGGTAGGCGAAATACTGGGGCACCCGGTTCCACCGCCAGGTGTAGTCCACCCGTTTGGTGGCCACCCAGATCCCGGCGGCGAGGCCGAGCAGGATGAGCCCGAGCAACAGGTTCCAGGGCCAGGTACGGGTTGTCTGTTTCACGGCGTCCTTCCGCCTTCGCACGAAGGGCCCCGGGGTACGGGGCCCTTCGGCGAGATTCGGGGTCGGGTTACTGCTGCAGATCCTTCAACCAGGCGTCGTCCTTGAACCACTTCTCGTAGATCTTGTCGTAGGTACCGTCGTTCTTGATCTGCCGCAGGAAGTTGTTGAGCCAGTTGATAAAATCGTAATCGCGCTTCCGGACGCCCCAGGCCAGCGGCTCGTAGGTGAAGGGCTCGTCGAGCCACACCACCTTGCCCTCGCCCTTCTGCTTCACGGCCAGGGCGCAGTAGGGGTGGTCGTACACGAAAGCGTCGGCCTTGCCCCGTACCACCTCCATCAACCCCTCGTCCTCGCGCTCGAAGGAGATATAGGTGGCCTTGGGGATCAGCCGCTTCACGGCCTGCTCGCCCGTGGTGCCGAGCTTCGACACCACCTTATACTTGGGGTCGTTGAGGTCCCTGTACGACTTGACCTTCCCCGCGAGTTCTTTGCGGATCACGATGGTCTGCCCCACCACGATGTAGGGGTCGGCGAAGTTGATCTGGAGGTTCCGCTGCTGGGTCACGGTCATGCCGCTCATGATGATGTCGAACTTCTTCGTCATGAGCGAGGGGATGATACCGTCCCAGGCGGTGCTCACCAACTCCAGCTTCACCCCCATGGCCTTGGCCATGCGCTTCGCGATGTCCACGTCGAAGCCGACGATCTCGCCCTTGCGGTTGGTGAGCTCGAAGGGCATGTAGCCAGGCTCCATGCCGACCCGGAGCGAACCCCGCTCCAGGATCTCGTCCAGCGTGCCCGCGGAGGCCGCCGGAACCAGGGTGGCAACGGCAAGGGCCACAACCGTCAGGATGGACAGAAGTCGTTTCATGGGACTCTCCTTTCGCGTAACGTGGGGGAAGAGAGAAGGAGAAGACAGGGCTCTCAGTACGACTTGCCCTCGTCCAGGAGTTCCTCGATCACCATCCGGGTGCCGCACTCCGGGCACCGGGGAAGGTCCTCCACCGGGAGGTAAACGATCTGGGTGAACCGGCACCGGGGACAGACGACCTGGACCGGCTCTTTCTCCCCGCGTTCCATCGGCATTCCTCGAAGGGTGTAGCGCGGCGAAACTGAATTTGGTAAAAGGGAAAGCGCTTATACCACACACACCCCGCCCCGGCAAGAACGGGGCGGCTTTTCTTTGTGCCCCCGGCGCCAGGGCGCTGGGGAGAAAGGAAGCGTCGTGCACCAGATGGGTCGCAACCGGCAACTATGGGCCGAGTTCCTGCTGGCCACGGTGACCGTGTTTTGGGGGGGCACCTTCCCGGTGGTGAAGGACGCCATCGGCCAGGTGCCTGTGCTGTGTTTCCTGTGGATTCGCTTTGCCCTGGCCGCGGCGCTCCTCGCCGGGATGGCCCGGGGCCAGATCCTGCGGCTCGGCCGCCGGGGCTGGAACCGGGGGGTGTTCTTGGGCACCCTGCTCTTTCTGGCCTACCTGTTTCAAACCTTCGGGCTCGAACGCACCACCGCCGCCAACGCGGGCTTCCTCACGGGCCTCAACGTGGTGTGGGTGCCCCTCCTGGCGGGGCCCATCCTGGGGAAGCGCCCCGGCCCGGGGGCCAAGCTGGGCACGGGGCTTGCGGTGGTGGGCCTGTGGCTGCTTACGGGAAGCGCCCCCTGGCACCTCGGGACCGGGGATCTCCTGGTGCTCCTGTGTTCCGTGTTCGTGGCGCTTCACGTGCTGGGGCTCGACGCCCTCACGGCCGGGGTGGACGCCCGGGCGCTCACGTTCGTGCAGGTGGCCACCATGGCGGTTCTGGCCGGGGCCGGAAGCCTGGCCTTCGAGCCCGTCACCTGGCCCCGGGCGTGGTCGGCCGGCCTGGCGGGGGCCGTGGTGATCACCGCGGTGTTCGCCACAGTCTACGCCTTCTGGATCATGACCACCTACCAGCGCTACACCACCCCGGCCCGGGCGGCGCTGATCTACACCCTGGAGCCGGTGTTCGCCGCCCTTTTCTCGGTGTGGCTCGCGGGGGAGCGGCTCACGCCGGCGGCATGGGCCGGCGGCCTCTTGATCGTGGCGGGCACCCTGACGGCCGAACTCTGGCCGGCGGCCGCGAACGGGACAGCAGCGCAGGCAGAACCCGAGGCCGGGTAAGGGCGCCGCGGGAGCGGGGACGGGCCCTACGCCCTCGGACGCCTGGGCGGGGGAATCGGGTAGAATTCGTCCAGGATCCGGTGGTTCCGAAACCCCAAGGCCTCCCGGTGGATCACGAGCTCCCACAGCCGCTGCTGGGCCTCCCGGCGCTTGGCGTTGAACCGAAGGACCGCCTCCGCGAGGTCCTCCGCCCCTTCCGCCTCGAGCCGGTCCACCTGCCGGCCCAGGAGTTCCAGCTCCAGGAGGGCCACCAGCACCTTCTCCTCGGCCCGGCCCAGGGCCGCCGCCATCTCCTGGAGGATCTCCTTCTCGAGCTCCCGCTGGGCCTGGTACACGTCGAGCCGCCGGCGCAGCCGGTCGAGATACGGGCTCTCGTAGCCCTCGTCGGTCAGCCGGTCGACCAGCCGTTTCCAGGCCGGGGCCCTCACGGCCTACTCGTCCCTCCCCCCCAGGAGTCCCGAACGAAGGAGGAAGTAGAGGAGCTGCATCACCGCCGTGACCGCGGCCGCCACGTAGGTGAGGGCCGCGGCCGTGAGCACCTGGCGGGCCCCCGGGAGCTCGTCGGGCCCCAGGATCCCCACGCTCTCCACGGCCGCCAACGCCCGGCGGCTCGCGTTGAACTCCACCGGCAGGGTCACGAGCTGAAACGCCACGGCCGCGGCGAAGAGGATCACCCCGAGCTTCACCAGGGCCATGGTGTGCAACAGGAACCCGAAGATGAGAAGCGGCCAGGCGAGCTGGGAGCCGATGGAGGCCACCGGCACGAGGGCCGAGCGGAGTTGGAGCGGCGCGTACCCTGCCGCGTGCTGGAGCGCGTGGCCGGCCTCGTGGGCCGCCACTCCCACGGCGGCGAGGCTGGGCTTCGCGTACACATCGGGGCTCAACCGCAGCACCCGGGATCGCGGGTCGTAATGGTCCGACAGAAACCCCTGCGCCATCTCGATCCGCACGTCGTGGAGCCCTGACCGGGCGAGGATCATCTCGGCCGCCTGGGCCCCCGTGATCCCCCTGCGGTTCATCCGCTCCCCGTAGCGGTGGAACGCGGACTGGACCCACATCTGGGCCACGAGCGACAGCAAAAACGCCGGCGCGATGAGCAGAAAATACAAGGGGTCGAAGTAGAACATGGCCAGTTCTCCGCGGTGTTGGGGTGAATCAACGCTCCCCGGATACACGAGCGCCGGGATCGTCGGCCCGGTCCCGGCGCCGTCGATCCCGGCGAGTCGCCCCTATAGTAACCACGCCCCACGGAGGTGCCAAGGCCCTTTGCCCCGCCCCGCGGCCCGCGCACCGGCCGGGGAACCGGACCGTATATCCCGGAGGCGGACACGGGCCTCCCAGCTTTCTGCCCTCTCGGCCTCCCAGCCTTCTAGCCTTCCAGCCTCCCAGCCTCCTCGCTGGCGTCACCCGTCGAACCACCGGGCCCGGTGCAGCAGGTCCGCGGCCGAGAGTTTCCCCGCCCGGAACAGCCGGCAATCCATCGTTTCCAGGGCCACCCGGCCGGCGCCCTCGGGGGCCTCGACGTGGATCCAGAGGCGGTGGGACCCGAAATCGCTCTTCAAGGTCCCCTCCCCCACGAGGTAGGCAAGCCGAAGGAACGGCTCGGCGCCCGCTCCGGCCTCCCACCGCACCCACGCCCGGATGTCCCACCGGCCCTCCCGGGCCCGCTCGGCGTCGAGGGCCCGCACCAGGTCGCAGTCCGAGAGCGGCACCCCGACCTCCTGGGCCACCCACTGGAGGGTCTCGGCCATCTCCACCCGCTGCCACCCGGCGCGTTTCACCCTGGCCAACGAGGCTTCCAGCTTGGCCCGATCCGCGGCGTCGAGGTCGGTGGCCGCGTTGACCGCCGCGGCGAACCGTTCGGCCAGGGGCGCCGGGGTCTCCTTCGAGGGGCGGGCGCCCCCGGGCGCGGCCAGCCACACGGCCAGGGCGTGGACCACGAGGCTCACCCCGACACACAGGGCAAGCAGCCGCAGTTCCTTTGCATCCATCGGCCGCAGGACGCTTTGCATGGCTTCCCTCGGCTCAGGCGTGAAGGTGGCACCGGACCCGGTGGCCCGGTTCGGGCTCGGAGACGACCGGCACCTCCCGGTCGCAGGGCCCGAACCGCCGGGGGCACCGGGGGTGAAACGGGCAGCCCGGCGGCGGGTCGATCGGGTTCGGCACGTCCCCTTCCGGGACCCGGGGCTCCCGGCGTCGTTCGGGGTCGGGCACGGGCACCGCCGTGAGCAGGGCCTCGGTGTAGGGGTGCAGGGGGCGGGCGAACACGGCCTCGCTCGGGCCCTCCTCCACCACCCGGCCGAGGTACATCACGGCCACCCGGTCCGAGATGTGCTCCACGACCCGCAGGTCGTGGCTGATAAAAAGGTACGTAAGTCCGTGTTGTTCCTTCAGATCTTGGAGCAGGTTCAGGATCTGCGCCTGCACCGACACGTCCAGGGCCGAGACCGGCTCGTCGGCCACCACGACCCGGGGCTCCACGGCCAGGGCCCGGGCGATGCCGATTCGCTGGCGCTGCCCCCCGCTGAACTCGTGGGGATAGGCCTCGGCCGCCTCGGGGGGCAGCCCCACCTGCTCCAGAAGCCGCGCCACCCGTTCCCGAAGCTCCACGCCCCGGGCGAGCCGGTGAATCACCATGCCCTCCCCCACGATCTGGCCCACCCGCATCCTGGGGTTGAGCGAGGCCTGGGGGTCCTGGAACACCATCTGGACCTGCCGCCGGAACCTCCGGATTTCCTCCCGGTCCATGGCCCAGAGGTCCCGGCCGGCGTACCGGATCTCCCCGGCCGTGGGGGGCTCGAGCCGCAGGAGGAGCCGCGCCAGGGTGCTCTTCCCGCACCCCGACTCCCCCACCAGGGCCAGGGTCTCCCCCTGGGTCAGGGTCAGGTCCACCCCGTCCACCGCCCGAAGCCACCGGCGCTTCCCGAAGGCCCCCCGCTTCACCGGGTAGCGCCGCTCCACCGCCCGTACCTCAAACATCTCGGTCCACCCGGATGCAACGGGCCCGGTGCCCGGGCCGCTTCTCCTCGAGGGCCGGCACGGCGTCCCCGCAGGCCTCGATGGCCAGGTCGCACCGGTCCCGGAACGGGCACCCCGACGGAACCCGGCTGGGGTGGGGGACGTTTCCGGGGATGGCCCGCAACCGCTCGCCCCTGCGGATCCCGCTCGCCCCGGGGATGGAGCCCAGGAGGCCCCGGGTGTAGGGGTGCAGGGGGTCGCGGAAGAGCTCTCGGGTGCTCGCCTCCTCCACCGCGTACCCGGCGTACATCACCACCACCCGGTCCACATTTTGGGCCACGAGCCCCAGATCGTGGGTGATGAGGAGGAGGGCCATGCCCCGCTCCCGCCGCAGCCGGCCCAGGAGCCCCATGATCTGGGCCTGGATCGTGACGTCCAGGGCGGTGGTGGGCTCGTCGGCGATCACCAACTGGGGCCGGCAGGCCACCGCGATCGCGATCATCACCCGCTGGCGCAGCCCCCCCGAAAGCTGGGCCGGGTAAGCGCGGAGCCGGTCCTCGGGAGCGGGGATGCCCACCTCGGTAAGAAGTTCCACGCACCGGCGCCGCACCTCGTCGCGCGGCAGGTCGAAATGGGTCGTCAGGGCCTCGGCCACCTGGAACCCCACGGTGAACACCGGGTTCAGGCTGGTCATGGGCTCCTGGAACACCATGCCGATTTGCCGGCCTCGGATTCTGCGGTACTCCTCGTCCGGAAGCCCCACCAGTTCCCTTCCCTCCAGCCGGATGGAACCCGCCTCGATCCGGCCGGGATCCGGCACGAGGCCCATGAGGCTCAGCGCGGTCACGCTCTTGCCACACCCCGACTCGCCCACGAGCCCCACGGCCTCGCCGTGGCCCACGGTCAGGTCCAGGCCCCGCACGGCCGGCACCTCGCCGGCGCGGGTGTGGAACGAAACCCGTAAGTTCTCCACCTCGAGAAGATGGGGCAACGAACGCTCCTATGGCTCTGCCGGCGCGGGTCAGTCGTTGATCTTCGGGTCCAGGGCGTCGCGCAGGCCCTCGCCCAGAAGGTTATAGCCCAGCACCGTCAAGAAAATCGCCATCCCGGGAAACACGGTGACCCACCACCCCCCCTCCAGGTTGTCCCGGGCCTGGGCCAGCATGTTTCCCCAGGAGGGCTGGGGCGGCTGCACCCCGAGGCCCAGGAACGACAGGCTCGACTCCACCAGGATCGCCCCGGCGATGCCCAGGGTCGCGGACACGAGCACCGGCACCATGGCGTTGGGGAGCAGGTGCCGGAACAGGATCCGGGCATCCCCCGCGCCCTGCACCCGGGCCGCCAGCACGAACTCCCGGTTCTTGAGGCTCAGCACCTCGGCCCGCACCAACCGGCACACGCCCATCCAGCCGGTGGCCCCGATGATCACCATGATGAGCCAGATCGAGGGCTTCAAAAACGCGATGGCCGAAAGGATCAGGAAAAACGTGGGGATCGACTGCATGAGGTCCACGAAGCGCATCACCAGGCTGTCCCACCACCCGCCGTAGTAGCCGGCGGTGCAGCCCAGCACGGTGCCGATGGCCACGGCGATGCCCACGGCCACGAACCCCACGAGGAGGCTGATGGGGGCGCCGTAGAGAAGCCGCGAGAGCACGTCGCGTCCGAGTTCGTCGGTGCCGAACCAGTGGCGGCTGCTCGGGGGCTCCAGGATGTGCCGGATGTCCACCTGGGCGGGGTCGTAGGGGGCGAGCCACGGGTGGAGCACGGCCACCACGGCCAGGGCCGAAACGATGACAAGCCCCGCCATGGCCTGGCGGTTCCGCCGGAGGCGGAGCCATAGGGTCCGCCACGGGCCCACGTGGGTCGGCTTCCCCATCACTCCGAGCGCAGGGCGGCCAGGAGTTCCTCCCGGGTGACGACGCCCTTCTTCTCGAGCACCCGAAGGAGGAGTTCGAGGAGGTCCTTCGCGTCCAAACCGTCGAGCGAACCGACCCGCCGTTCCTCCCCCTTCTGGAGGATCACCATCTCCTCCTCGGGTTCGGCGGCGGGCGGGGCCGCGGTGGGGGTCACGGGCCCCGGCCTCGGTGGGCCTCCTCCGGCCGGGTCGGGCCCCTGCTTGCGGTAGTAGTAGTTGATGGCCCGGGTGATGCCCGACTCGGTGGCCACCACCGGCCGCACGTTCACCCCGGTCTGGAACTCGATCTCGCTGATGGCGTCCAGGTTCGTGGGATCGGCCATGGCCAGGATCACCGACTTCTTCCCCGACTCCTCCTTCAGGGCCACCGGGATCACGTGGTACTTCTCGGCGATCCGCAGGGGTACGGCGGCCAGGGCCCGGGGGGAGATGCGGACCTTGCGGAAGTCCACGGCCGGAAGCCGAAGCTGCGCCGAGAGGCACCGCAGGATGTCCTCCTCCTTTACGAACCCCATGCGCACCAAGGTGGAGCCCAGCTTCCCGCCCCAGGTTTTCTGGCTGCTCAGGGCCGCCTGGAGCTGGGTCTCGGTGATGAGGCCGGCGTCCATCAGGATCTCGCCGAGGCGTCTGCGTCGAGGAGGCACCGTCTTCCCCTTTCTACCCCCGGCCGAACCGGATGCGGGGATCCACCAGGGCGTAGGTCAGGTCGGCCACGAGGTTCCCCACCAGGGTGAGCCCGCTTCCCAGGAGCAAAATCCCCTGGATCACGGGGTAGTCCCGGGCCATCACGCTTTGATAGAAGAGCTGTCCCATCCCCGGAATGGCGAAGATGGTCTCGAAAATCACACTCCCCCCGATCAGCGCCGGGATCCAGAACCCCATCAGGGTCACGATGGGCAGAAGGCTGTTCCGGAGGGCGTGCAGGTAGATCACGCGCCACTCGGGCAGCCCCTTGGCCCGGGCGGCGGTGATGTAATCCTGCCGTACCACCTCCAGCATGGACCCGCGCATGTACCGGCTGATCCCGGCAAGCCCCCCCACGGCCGAGACGAACACCGGCAGGATGAGGTGCTGCACCCGGTCCCAGAACCGCGCCAAAGGCGGCAGCCGGTCGGCCCCCAAGGACTCGAGCCCCGAGATGGGCAGCCACCCCAAATCCACCCCCAGCCATTTCATGAGGAGGAGCGCGAGCCAGAAACTCGGGATCGAAAACCCGGCAAACACCAGAACCGTTGTCGTCCGGTCGAACCGGCTCCCCCTTCGCACCGCCGAAAGCACCCCGAGGGGCACGGCCGAGGCCAGGATCACCACGAGGCTCAGGAGGTTGATCAGGATCGTGATCGGCAGACGCTCCCGGATCTTGTCCCACACGGGCCGCTTGTCGGGGCTGAAACTCACCCCGAGGTCCAGCCGCACCACCTGGCTGAGCCAGGTCACATACTGCACGGGAAGCGGCTTGTCGAGCCCGTAATATCGCTCGAACCGCTCCCGAAACTCGGCCCCCACCTTCGGGTTGAGCTCGGTGTAGAGTTCGGTCGGGGACCCCGGGGCCATGTGCATCAGCGCAAACGAGATCACCGTGATCCCCAGGAGCATGGGGACCATGAACGCGACCCGCTTGGCCACGTACGCGAGCATGGATCAGGGCGTCTCCGTGTGGCGCTGGAGGGCCTTGGGCACGTACCAGCGCTCGAAGTTATAGGTGATGCCCGCCGGGGCCGGTCGGATGCCGTGCACCCGGTTCGACACGGCCACCAGGGCGTAGGGCACGTACAGAAACGTGTACGGCTGATCCTCGGCCAGGATCTCCTGGAACCGGTCGTAGAGCCGCTTTCGCTCCTCCCGATCGAAGGTCTTGCGGGCCCGCACCAACAGGTCGTCCACCTCCGGGTTGCGGTAGTGGGTGTGGTTGAGCCCGCCCGGCACCGCCTTCGACGAGTGCCACACGTCGTAGAGATCCGGGTCCTGGGTGATCGTCCACCCCAAGATCACGGCGTCGAACTTCCCGGGCTTCACGAACTCGTTGATGAACGCGGCCCACTCGAGCACCCGGATCTCGATCTCCACCCCCACGGCCTTGAGCCGCTGCTGGATGATCTCGGCCGTTTTGAGCCGTTGGTCGTTCCCCTGGTTTGTCAGCACGGTGAACCGAAACGGCCGCCCGTCCTTGTCGAGCACCCCGTCGCCGTCGGTGTCGGTCCAGCCGGCCTCGGCCAGCAGCGCCTTGGCTCTCTCCGGATCGTAGGGGTACTTGGGAACGTCCGGATTGTACACCCAGGTGCCCGGCTTGTAGGGGCCGGTGGCCGGCACCCCGAGGCCCAGGAGCACGCCCTCCACGATCTCGTTCTTGTCGATCGCGTGGGTGAGCGCCCGGCGCACCCGTACGTCCTGAAACATCGGCTTTTCGAGGTTGTAACCTAAATACGTGTACGCGTTGGCCAGGTATTTGTACTTGTTGTACTGCGACCGGAACCGCTCCGAATCGGTTTGGCGCACCCACTGGAGGGGCTTCAACCCCATCATGTCGATCTTCCCGGCCAGAAGCTCGTTGAACTGCACCCCGAGGTCCGGGATGATCCGGAACACGTACCGATCGAAATAGGGAAGGCGCATCCCGGTGTCGGGATCCACGTCGAAGTAGTCGGGGTTGCGCTCCAGCACGATGCGCTGGCCCGTGGTCCACTCCACGAACCGGAACGGGCCCGTCCCCACGGGATGCCGCCCCAGTTCCGAGGTGTTGATGTCCTTCCCTTCCAGGAGGTGCCGCGGCAGCACGGCCGCGCCCCAGGAGATCAGGGCCGGGGCGAAGGGCTCCTTGTAGCGCACCCGCAGGGTGTGGTCGTCCAGCACCTCCACCGAGTCCACCGGTTCGAAATCGCCCCGGTAGGCCGTGAGCGTATTCGGGTCCATGGTGACCCGGTAGGTGAACTCCACGTCCCGGGCCGTGAGGGGGGCGCCGTCGTGGAATCGCACCCCTTTCTTGAGATAGAAGGTGATCGTGAGGTTGTCCTCGCTCACCTCCCAGGACTCGGCGAGGTCCCCCACCACGTTGTACTCCCCGTCGTATTTCACGAGCCCGTTGTAGATGAGGCCCGCCACGGAATGGGAGGCGGAGTCGGTGGCGAGGATCGGGATCAGGGTGGAGGCGTCGCCGATCGAGGCGTCCACGAAGGTGTCGCCGTAGGCGGGCGAGAGATCGACCTGGGCCTGCGGCTCCTTGGGGGCTTCAGGTTTCTCGGATTCCTGGGATCCCTGGGTGCAGGCCGCCAGGGCGGCGAGAAGAACGGCCAGCCAGATTCGCTTCGACACGGTTTCCCCTTCGAGTTCCAGGATGGTTTCGGCGCACGGCGGGTGCCGCGGAGAATCGCCCGGAACCGGCGGCGGCGTCAAGCCGGCTGGAACGCTGGGACGGGATTCCCCCGGCGCCAAGAGAGGCGCGCGAGGAGATCACGCGGGCATGGGGCCCGCTTCCGGGCGTGCCGATTGAGCCGGCGGAGCATTAGGAGGCTCGAAAGCTACTGGAACCAACGGAAGTATTGTCAGATTCCCGGCGTTTTAGCGGAAACCCGCGGGCGGGGGGCTGGTGGAGAGCCGGGTGCGGCCCCTTGCCTCGCCGCGCCCCCACCGCGCCCGGATCGCTTTGGAAGCTCCCGTAGGCCGCGGCCCGTTTGCAAAAACAATAACTTCCGCCACGGCCACACGGTGCGCCGCGGCCGTCTGGACCACGGC